>CALZNR010000337.1 GCA_945827565.1 uncultured Prevotella sp. | reverse complement strand
CTACACACTGCATATCGTCGGCAGCGTCAGATGTGTATAAGAGACAGCGACAACTGGATGGCATCTTCCCTGCACTGCTACCAACCGGAAACAGGGGGAGTAAAAACCATCAACAGCTTCTACAACCAGGATGGCACTTCACTCAACATCAACACGGGTGTTCACTGTGTGCTGGAAGACAACGAACATAATATATGGATAGGCACCGTGGCCGGTCCGCTGATGCTGCCTGCCAGCGAGATAAGCAGCAGCTTTCCTGTGTTCACACAAGTAAAGATTCCACGCAACGACGGCACCAACTATGCCGACTATCTGCTTGGCAACATTGAAATCAATGCCATGGCAATGGATGGGGCAGGGCGCCTGTGGATGGGCACTGCCAGCAACGGCGTGTATCTCATAGACAATGACAAGATGACCCAGTTGCAGCACTTCACATCAGCCAACAGTCCGCTGCTCAGCGATTATATCTACGACATCGCCATCAACCCCACATCTGGTGTGGTGTATATCTCTACAGAAAAGGGTCTTTGCTCTTACCACAGCGATGCCACCACTCCCAATGAGGATATGGACAAGGATAACGTATGGGCTTATCCCAATCCTGTAGAACCACACTACACGGGCATGATCACCATCACCGGTCTTTCCTACAATGCCGATGTGAAGATATGCACCGCCAATGGTGCCATCATACACCAGGGGCGCAGCAACGGAGGCATATACCAATGGGACGGTTGCGACAGCAAAGGCAACCGCGTGGCATCGGGAGTGTATATGGTGCAAACAGCCAAGAACGACGGAAGCAAAGGCACTGTGTGTAAGGTGGCCATCATCCGATGAACCATTTACTATATCGCCATCACACATACCGATGCTGAAATAGAATCACAACAGTAGCTTTCTCTCCCCTGCTTTTCTTCAAACGGAAGAAGGGTAGGGGAGAGGCTTGTTTTAGATGCTCAGCATCCTCTTGATGGGCTTCACCGCATCAGCAGCTATATCCTTATCCACATCCACTACAGGCCATTCGTATTTAAGCGTGTTGTAGAGTTTGGCAAGTGTGTTCATCTTCATATAGTCACACTGGTTGCAAGCACAAGAGGAGAGTCCCTCACCCAGTTCTGGAGCCACAGGATAGAACCTGGCATCCTTGCACTTATTGCACATCTCATGCAGTATGCCCTCTTCTGTAGCCACTATATACTCTCCTTTGGGATGGGCAATGGTATAGTCGAGCAACACCGCTGTAGAACCCACCACGTCTGCCAGAGCCAGTACAGGACCCTTACACTCAGGATGAGCCAACACAATGGCATCAGGATGCTCCTTTTTTAGTTCCAGAATGGAAGTAACAGAAAAACGCTCGTGCACATGACAACCACCGTGCCACAACACCATGTTCCTGCCCGTCTGTGCATTGATGTAACTGCCAAGGTTATAATCAGGACCAAAAATAAGTTTGGCATCCTGTGGATAACTCTCCACCACCTTCTTTGCATTGCCACTGGTCACCACCACATCGGTAAGAGCCTTCACAGCTGCCGTGGTGTTTACATAGCTCACCACTTCATAGCCAGGATATTGCTCCTTGAACTTCTTCAGATCCTCAGCCTTGCAACTGTCTGCCAGCGAGCAGCCAGCATTAAGGTCGGGGCACAGCACCAGCTTTTCAGGACTAAGCAGTTTACAGGTCTCTGCCATGAAATGCACACCACACATCACAATGATTTTAGCATCTGTTTCAGCAGCTTTTCTTGCCAATGCCAGGGAATCGCCCACAAAGTGAGCCACATCCTGTATTTCCCCCTGCGTGTAGTAATGTGCCAGTATCACTGCTTTTTTCTCCTTGCAGAGTTTTTCTATTTCGCTTCTCACATCCATTCCCGCTTGCAGCGGTTCATCAATGTAGCCTTTACTTTTCCACGATTCCTTGATTGCCATATTTATTTTACTTTGTTTATTTTCTCAATTCTAAAAAGATAAGATGTATAATAAGCGCTGTGGATATGTGCATAACTTTTACCCTGTTTTCTTGCTTTTTACGTTATCCACTTGTAAGCAGGGCTTATCCACATATAATGTTCATATTTATTGACTGACTTTCAGCGCATAAGCACACTTATCCACAGTTTCTCAATACGGTGCAAAATTACTAAGTTTATATTTTTTTTCTTCATATTTGTGTGGAAATGTTTCTCAAAAGTGGCTTATAAGTGTGTGGATATCCCCTATACTTGAGGCTGGGGTGGATAAATAAAGGGTTATAAAATGCTTTTCCACAAGTTATCAACAGTATATTGTGGATAACTTTTTCCTTCCTTCTTTTGTAAGAGATGGGTAGAAGAGTGGTGTATGAGAAGAAAAATAACAAAGTGAAGCACTTGTATTTTGAATAAATAAAAAGTTAAAAATGTTTTAGAAATGGGTAAAAATTTTAACAAATGGGGTGGTAAAAAAAGCCCAAAACTGCATAAATATACGCTCAAACTGTATAATTAT
>CALZNR010000336.1 GCA_945827565.1 uncultured Prevotella sp. | reverse complement strand
AAGTGAACAGTTTTCATGTCACTTTGATACTATATTGGTCAATAATTCGCTATTTTTAGACTTGCAACTACTTGATAATCAGTTTGTATTTTGAGATTTTCGTTCTAACGCACGATCTCCCTGCGGGCTTCATTATAATCTACAGCGAGAAAAAAGTGGCTCAGAACGAAATTGCATAAATATGCAGTTTAAAATTTCAAACTCCAAATACTTATTACTTTAACAAATATATACATTTTGAAAAGCAGCTCAGATAGGGCGATGTCCTGTTAAAAACTAATCTATGCTGGGAGCTAAAAGTGAAAGAACTGTTTGTGTTATTTGGATTCAATAGAGGATAGTTGACCAGTGAGTTTAATGAGTTGGTCTCTGTACTGTGCTGCCTGAATGAAATCAAGTTTCTTAGCAGCCTCTTTCATTAAATCTGTGGTTTGTTTTATAGCTATCTTTAATTGCTCAGTGGTCATGCTGCTTTCAATGATAGGCTCGGCAGCCATTGCCTTTTCTTCTTGGGGCAACTTGTAAAGTGAAATCTTCTTTCCTGTACTTTCTGAAGCATCAGTGTGTATATAGGTTTCAGAAAGTGAGGAGGAGAACGAAGTGTTAGAGGATGCCGTTCTCTTCACCTGAGTAGGCGTGATATGGTGCAATTCGTTATAAGCCAATTGTTTCTCGCGACGTCTGTTGGTCTCATCAATAGTCAACCTCATGGATGCGGTGATGGTGTCTGCATACATAATAACCATACCGTTCAGGTTTCTGGCGGCTCTTCCTGCCGTCTGTGTCAGACTCCTGTGACTGCGCAAAAAACCTTCTTTATCGGCATCCAGTATGGCAACCAATGATACTTCGGGTAGATCCAATCCCTCACGAAGCAAGTTGACACCTACCAATACACTGTATTTTCCATTTCTCAAGTCGTCCAATATCTGAACCCTATCCAACGTTGCCACATCGCTATGAATATAGGCAGTACTGATGTTGCACTCCAGCAGATACTCGGTAAGTTCTTCCGCCATACGCTTTGTTAGGGTAGTTACAAGGACACGTTCGTCTTTTTCTTGGCGGAGGCGAATCTCTTCTGTCAAATCGTCAATTTGATTCTCACTGGGTCTGACTGATATAATTGGATCCAATAGGCCAGTGGGCCGAATGATTTGCTCTACTACAACCCCCTCTGCCTCATTCAACTCAAAGTCGGCAGGGGTGGCAGAGACATATATCACCTGGTTGGTCATCTTCTGAAATTCGTCAAAGGTTAGCGGCCTGTTGTCAAAAGCGGCTGGAAGTCGGAAGCCATATTCCACCAGATTGCTTTTTCGTGCTTTGTCTCCACCATACATGGCGTTGATTTGAGGCACACTGACATGGCTCTCATCAATAATCATCAGGTAATCTTCAGGAAAGAAATCTAACAGGCAGTAGGGCTTCTCACCCGGTTGTCTTCCATCAAAATATCTTGAATAGTTTTCTATGCCCGAGCAGTGCCCCAATTCCTTGAGCATTTCGATGTCGTATTCCACACGTTCTTTTATTCTTGCCGCACGTTCATCTTCGCCCCGCTTTTGAAAATATTCAATCTGCGCAGTCAAGTCATCTTGTATCTGCCTGATGGCAAGATTGGTTTGCTCTTGCGTTGTCATGAAAAGATTGGCAGGATAGAGACGATAATCATCGTACGAACTTATCCTTTGCATCGTTTCTGCATCAATCTCTTCTATGGTGTCTATCTCATCATCCCAAAAAGCAATACGTAAAATGACACCTTCGTTGTAGGCAATTGCAACATCAACGGTGTCTCCTTTTACACGAAAACATCCACGTTTTAATTCTATGTCGTTTCGTAAGTATAAGGCCTGAACCAATTTTCTGAGTAAGGTATTTCTGCCAATGTTCTGTCCACAGCGCAGTTCTATGACATTTTCTGCCATTGCCACAGGACTTCCCATTCCGTATATACAACTTACAGAGGAAACGACCACCACATCACGCCTGCCGGAAAGAAGTGAAGAAACAGCACGGAGGCGCAACTTGTCTATCTCTTCATTGATTGCTAAATCCTTTTCAATGTAAGTGTCTGTGGTGGGCAAATACGCTTCTGGCTGGTAATAATCATAATAGCTTACGTAATATTCCACTGCGTTGGTGGGAAAGAAAGCACGCATCTCTTCATACAACTGTGCAGCCAGCGTTTTGTTGTGACTTAAAATAAGTGTGGGCCGACCAATGTTCTGTATTACATTTGCCATGGTGAATGTCTTTCCAGAGCCAGTAACTCCTAACAACACCTGCGACTTATCTCCACGCAACAATCCTTCTGTCAGTTTTTCAATGGCTTGTGGCTGGTCGCCAGTAGGAGAAAAGAGGGAAGATAATTGGTAAGCGCTCATTATTTTATCACATGATTAGAAAGGCAATGAATGTTAAGGTAGGTTCTATGAATTACAATTCTTTTTTTGAATTACCTTTGCGGTCTTTTGCCCTCTCTTCGGTATCTTTATTTGT
>CALZNR010000335.1 GCA_945827565.1 uncultured Prevotella sp. | reverse complement strand
ACACTGCATATCGTCGGCAGCGTCAGATGTGTATAAGAGACAGCTTTCTGGGCGAGTTGTCATGAATCACCCTGGGAATAATCTCCTTGCCCACACCACTTTCGCCTACGATAAGTACACTCACGTCTGTGGGCGCCACCTGTAAGGCCACGTCCAGCACACGATTGAGAGCATCGCAATTTCCTACGATGTTATACCGTTGCTTGATATTTTGCAGTTCTGCGGTTTTCATAACACCTTGCAAAGGTATTGCTTTTTATTGATTCTGCTGTTGGTTTGGCTTATTATTTATTGTTTTTTGTCGAATTTTATCAGAGCCAAGCCGATGGCTGTCCATATAAGTTCACGTATTCTCACCAGAAGCGCCACAAAAATGCCAGCATCAGCGGTAAGTGCCAGTCCTTTTGCAGACATCAGAAAGCCGCCTTCTCTGCCACCCAACTGCAGAGGTAGAAAAAACAGCATATTGGCAAACAGAGAGGTGAATGCCAATATCAGAATACTATCCAGATAATTGGCTGATGGCATAAGCACCAAGAGGATGAAAAATATCTCTAATGCAGACACTATTCTGCAACCCAATTCCAAACACACTGCACCCACAAAGGTGCGTCGGTTCTGTCCATGCAGGGCCGCTATCTGAGCATCAATGACAGATAGTTGTTGCTCGTGCCTGTCCAGATACACTTTAGCCTTCTTCCTGAGCAACGGAAACCTGCTGAGAATGTTCATACAACTGAGCACAATGCCCTTTTTATATCCCTTAATAAAAAACCAGATGGCGAGCACACAAAAAGCCGTCACCGCTCCCAACAGGATAGCCATCGGCACATTTACTCCGTGCATTGCCACATAGAGCACTACAGATAACAGCCAGAACCAAAAATGAGAGAAGATGTGGGTCATGGCATAAAGAATCACCGAAGAGGATGCTTTCTCAGATCCTATCTTTGGGGAAAGCATCATCATCCGATAGGGTTCGCCACCCATCAAGCCTCCAGGAGTGGCATAGTTAAGGGCAAATCCCGAAACCGTGAGTTTATAAATCCACCAAAAAGAGATCTTCTTTCCTGTCTGACTTTTGATAATGAGATACCACGCAGATGTATTGAATATGTACAAGAAGAACCACAGCGCCACCACTGCAACAAACCAATAGCCTGCCCGCTGCACTCCTGCACTAACCTGCAAAAAGTCCAGTTGACTGACCATAATTACCAGTACGGCAATACCAAAGATAAAGAAGCCGTTTTGGTATTTCTTCTTCATTCAGCGCTATTCTCTTCCTTTTTCTTATTGTCTTCCCTCTTGGGCATCTCTCGCTTATTCACAGCAAAGCGCACTTTTTCACTTTCGTCACGCTTTTCATGGTAGAGTTTGGGAAGCGGATGAGCACCAGCCTCATCATAATTCTTTCGGTTTCGATAGATATCAATGGCTGCATATATCGCCTCACGGAAGGACTGGGCGTCTGCCACTCCCTTGCCTGCAATATCGTAGGCAGTGCCGTGGTCGGGCGAAGTGCGCACAATGGGCAGTCCGGCCGTATAGTTCACCCCATTCTCCTGTGCCAAGGTTTTGAAGGGGGCAAGTCCCTGATCGTGATACATGGCGAGCACAGCATCATAGTGGCGATAGTTGCCACTGCCAAAGAATCCATCAGCAGCATACGGTCCAAACACCATCACACCCTTACTCTCCAGTTCTGCGATGGCTGGCATGATCACCTCGTTTTCCTCTTTGCCCAGCAGTCCGTCATCTCCTGCGTGTGGATTAAGAGCCAACACTGCAATGCGAGGCCGTGTAAGTCCGAAGTCTCGCTTCAAACTATTGTTCAACAATATCGCCTTCTCTACAATGGCTTCCTTGGTAATGGCGCTTGCCACATCCTTGATAGGCAGATGAGTGGTCACCAATGCCACCTTCAGAACATCATTCATCAGTATCATCAAGGCTTTGTTGCCATCGCCCACACAACTCTCAATGTACTCTGTGTGACCACAAAAGTGGAACAAATTGCTCTGTATGGTTTTCTTGTTGATGGGGGCAGTAACTATCACGTCATAAAGTCCAGAGCGATAATCTGTCATGGCCCTGTCGAGTGCTGCCAGTGCAGCTTCTCCTGCCTCCTTAGCAGGGGTGCCCAACTCTATTTTCACCTCATCGTCAAAGGTGGTAAGCAGGTTCAACTTTCCTTCTTTTGCCTCCTCTGCCTTTTCTATGATGGTGAAATTGGTTTGCAGATTCAACACCTTTCTGTGATATGCAGCCACCTTGGGAGAACCGTAAATGATAGGAGTGCATAGTTCAAGCATCTGCGGGTCATCAAAAGCCTTGAGAATCACCTCATATCCCACTCCATTTGTATCGCCATGTGTGATGGCCACCTTTATTCTCTTTTGTTCCATTTCTTTTTTCTGTGTATAGGTTTAATCTTTATGCTGTCCTGTTGGCAGCTGATCCATTCTTTTTGCTGTAGAAAGTAGTCCGCAGGCAGCAAAAATATCCTG
>CALZNR010000334.1 GCA_945827565.1 uncultured Prevotella sp. | reverse complement strand
GCTCTAAACCAGCTGAGCTAAGCGCCCTTACTTATCGTAAGCGGGTGCAAAGGTACGGTATTATTTTCAAAACGCCAAAATAATTTTAGTGTTTTTTTTATGTGGCATGATTTTATGATGCGTTGAACCCAAATGTAGCATGACATCGCACATGCCCCATTTGGGTTCAAGGAATTTGCATCGCTGATATACTTGACAAGATAGTCTGAACCGAGCGATGTGGCAGCAAGGAGAAAGGCTGTTGTCAGTCTTTCTGTTGCAGTGCCTCCATGATTTTTGCTTCCAGTTCTTCGCACAGTTCTGGATTGTCTCTGAGCAGAGCCTTGGTGGCATCCCTGCCTTGAGCCAGTCGTGAACCGTCGTAGGAGAACCAGCTGCCGCTCTTCTGGATAACGTTGTACTGCACACCCAAATCAATGATCTCGCCGATTCTTGAGATTCCCTCGCCAAAGGTGATTTCAAACTCTGCCTTGCGGAAGGGAGGAGCCACTTTGTTCTTCACCACTTTCACACGCACCTGATTGCCTATCACATTGTCGCCGTCCTTGATGCTGGTCACCTTGCGGATGTCTAATCGCACGCTGGCATAGAACTTCAGGGCATTGCCACCAGTGGTGGTCTCGGGATTGCCAAACATAATGCCTATCTTCTCGCGCAATTGGTTGATGAAGATGCAGGTGGTGTTTGTTTTGCTGATGGTATAGGTGAGCTTGCGCAGAGCCTGACTCATGAGTCGTGCCTGAAGTCCCACCTTGTTGTCGCCCATGTCGCCATCTATCTCCGCCTTGGGGGTGAGTGCTGCCACAGAGTCGATTACCAGTATGTCGATGGCTGAGGAGCGTATCAGTTGGTCGGCAATTTCAAGTGCCTGTTCTCCTGTGTCGGGTTGCGAAATCCACAGGTTGTCCACATCTACTCCCAGCTTCGCAGCATAGAAGCGGTCGAAGGCATGTTCTGCATCGATAAAGGCAGCAATACCTCCTGCCTTCTGTGCTTCGGCAATGGCATGGATGGCAAGGGTGGTTTTTCCAGACGACTCCGGACCGTAGATTTCTATGATACGCCCTTTGGGATAGCCGCCCACGCCCAATGCCATGTTGAGTGCGATGCTTCCCGTGGGGATTACTTCTACATTGTCCACCTGCTCGTCGCCGAGTTTCATGATGGCACCTTTGCCAAAGTCTTTCTCTATCTTTGCCATGGCAGCCTGCAGAGCTTTCAGCTTTTCGCTCTGCACGCTTGTTGCCTCGTTGTCAATTTCTTTCTTTGCCATATTATATAGGTGTTAGATTTACAGTTCTAAATCGCCTCCAAAAACTTCGTGCCAGGGAAGTCCCTGTGTGTTGAGCTGTTCCATGAAGGGATCGGGGTCAAACTCCTCCACATTCCACACGCCGGGTTTCTTCCACAGTCCTTTCAGGAACATCATGGCGCCAATCATTGCGGGCACTCCCGTGGTGTAGCTCACGCCCTGCATACCAGTTTCCTTGTAGGCTTCTTGGTGCTTACAGTTGTTGTAGATATAATAGGTAAGTTCTTTTCCGTCTTTCACTCCGCGGATGCGGCATCCTATGCTGGTTTCGCCTTCATAGTTCTCGCCCAGGTCTTGCGGATTGGGCAGCACAGCCTTGAGGAACTGCAGAGGCACAATTTTCACCTTTACGGTTTTGCCAGAGTTGTCTGCCAATGGTGCCTCGTATTCCATCTCGTCGATGCGGCTCATGCCGATGTTCTGTATCACATCGAGATAGGTGAGATATTGCTGTCCGAAGGTCATCCAGAAGCGGGCTTGCTTGATGGTGGGATAGTTCTTCACCAAGCTCTCCAGTTCTTCGTGGTGCATCAGATAGCTCTCGCGCGGACCGATGTTGGGGTAGGTGAGTGCCTTGTGCACTGCCAGCGGCTCAGTTTCTATCCATTCTCCGTCTTTGTAATAGAGACCTTTTTGGGTAATCTCGCGGATGTTGATCTCTGGGTTGAAGTTGGTGGCAAAAGCCTTGTGGTGGTTGCCTGCGTTGCAGTCCACAATGTCTAAATAATGTATCTCGTCGAAGTGGTGCTTGGCAGCCCATGCTGTGTAGATGCCGCTCACGCCGGGGTCGAAGCCGCAGCCAAGGATGGCGCAGAGACCGGCTTTTTCAAATTTCTCCTTGTATGCCCATTGCCATGAATATTCAAAGTGAGCCTCGTCTTTGGGCTCATAGTTGGCGGTGTCCAGATAGTTGCAGCCACATGCCAGGCACGCCTCCATGATGGTCAGATCTTGATAGGGAAGTGCCAGATTGATGACCAGTTCGGGCTTATAGTCGCTGAACAGAGCCTTGAGCTGTTCCACATCATCAGCATCAACCTGTGCTGTTTTGATGTCCATCTTGTGTCCTGCCTTATGGATGGCATCTACTATCTGATCGCATTTCTCTTTTCTTCTGCTGGCAATCATGAAGTCGGTGAATACGTCTGCGTTTTGGGCAATCTTGAAAGCGGCAACGGTGGCAACGCCTCCTGCACCAATCATTAGTAC
>CALZNR010000333.1 GCA_945827565.1 uncultured Prevotella sp. | reverse complement strand
AGAACTCCATACTCCGGGGACTAAACCTTGAAGAAGGGGCTACAGCCATAGAACGCAATAAACAGATAGGAGGACACAAAGCATGAACCGAATGAGCAGCGAGAGCCATCAAGCTTGCTTGAATGGCCGAGTCGTGAATGAGGAAGACAAAGTCAACGATAAATACGCCCATATTATTGACTTGCCTCACCACATGTCAAAGGTCAGACCGCAGATGACCATGTATCAGCGTGCAGCACAGTTTGCTCCCTTTGCTGCTCTGACAGGGCACAGCGCAGCCATCAGAGAAACCGCAAGACTGACAGATAAGGAAATTGAACTTTCTGAGAGTGAATGTAATATGCTCAACCAAAGCATCGCACTGCTTTTGGAGCACATCGGCGAACATCCATACGTCAGCATCACCTACTTTGTCCATGATCCATACAAGGAGGGAGGCAAATATATTACCCACTCGGGCACCATAAAATCGTGGGACGAATACGAACAAAGGATAACCTTTGACGATGGAACCCAAATCAAGGTCAACGAAATCATTGATATAAAAGGAAAATGAAATTGGCAATAGATCAAACATTGGCACGATGTTTGCTAAGTAGTTAAGAGAGGGAGAATGCCCTTTTGATTGTTAGAATTGAGTAACACAACATAAAATGCCCATGATAAGAAGTCATTTCTCACCCAACATGTCGCAATTGCTGGTCTTCAGTAGAGAGGAGGCCATGAGATTGGATTGCGGTATAGTATATCCTGAGCATCTTCTTTTGGCTCTGCTGCGTTTGAATGAGAGCGCAGTTATAGATGTTTTGGAACATTGCAATATAGACACCAAGGAGATAAAAGCACAATTGGATGAGATATTCAAGAACACAACAGGGACACGCCAGTCGGTAGCGTCTGTCCGTCCGGAAGATATTGTGCTGGCAGAAAATGCAAGCAATCTGTTGAAATTATCTGTTCTTGAAGCCCGTTTGCAGCACACTGACAAGGTGGACGAAACACATCTGATGCTCGCGATTCTGCACGACAATGCAGAAAACAATGCAAAGATTATACTGGAACAACACAACATTACTTACGAATTGATGAAAAACTCGCTGATACATAATAACAAGATAAACAACGGTATAGGACTACCGGAAAGTGATTTTGAAGAAAATGCCCCCAACCAGAATGGTGGAAAATACTCTTCATCAGGGGCTGCCACCGGTGCTGCTACGAATAGCGACCGACCGAACAACAGCAACACACCCGTACTCGACAGCTTTGGGATAGATTTGAGCAAAGCTGCCACAGAGGGGAAATTGGACCCCATCGTGGGACGTGAGAAAGAGATAAACAGAGTGGTAGAGATTCTGGGCAGAAGAAAGAAAAACAATCCCATTCTCATTGGGGAGCCTGGTGTGGGAAAAAGTGCTATTGTAGAAGGATTGGCGCAGCTGATAGCCAAGAAACGCACCTCGCCTCTTTTGTTTAACAAGCGCATCGTAAGTCTTGACTTGGCTGGTATCGTGGCAGGCACCAAGTACAGAGGCCAATTTGAAGAGAGAATCAAGGCACTGATACGTGAGTTGGAAAACAACCCGCAGGTGATAGTGTTCATTGATGAAATACACACTTTGGTAGGAGCAGGCTCTGCTCCAGGTTCGATGGATGCTGCCAATATTCTTAAACCGGCACTGGCACGTGGCACCATACAGTGTATAGGAGCCACCACGCTCGATGAGTATCGGAAATCCATAGAGAAAGACGGTGCATTGGAAAGAAGGTTCCAAAAGATATTGGTAGAACCTACATCTACGGAAGAAACCTACACCATCCTCCGTAATATCAAGGAAAGGTACGAATCATTCCATCAAGTAGTTTACACTGACACTGCATTGAATGCTTGTATCAAACTGACAGATAGATATTTAAACGACAGACAGTTTCCCGATAAAGCCATAGATGCCTTAGATGAGGTTGGATCGCACGTTCATCTTGCTTCAGTAAAAACGCCACCAGAGGTGATTCAGAAAGAGCAAGAACTGGCAGAGGTGCTACAAAAAAAGAAGGAAGCCGTCAGTGTGCAAGACTATGGATTGGCTGCCACCTATAGAGAAGAGCAGTTGAACATCGAGGCTGAAATAGAGCGTTTGAACAATCAGTGGAGAAATAATCAGTCGGAAGTTAAGGAGGAGATAACGGAAGATGCGGTTGCAGAGGTTGTCTCGGTGATGACGGGTGTTCCAATTGAGAGCATCAAGAAGACGGAGAATGAGCGTCTGCGCGACCTTGGAAATGTGCTGAAGAAGCATGTTATTGCACAAGACAAGGCTATTGACAAAATTGTCAAGTCAATTCAGCGTAACAGGATAGGACTGCGCGACCCCAACCATCCCATTGGTGTCTTCATGTTTTTAGGTCCCACGGGTGTAGGAAAGACCTATCTTGCCAAGAAGATTGCAGAACAGTTGTTTGGTTCAAAAGATGCTCTGATACGTATTGACATGAGTGAATATACCGAGAGCTTCAACGTGTCACGCTTGGTGGGTGCGCCTCCGGG
>CALZNR010000332.1 GCA_945827565.1 uncultured Prevotella sp. | reverse complement strand
GCTCATGGCCGATTTGGGATAATTGCTGTGTGTATGGCGTGAGGTTGCCTATCTAAGGTGCAGGCGCATACCGGCAATCAGCCATGTGCCGGGCTGTGCCACATTGCCATAATCTACATAGGTTTTGTTGAACAGGTTGTTGACCTCTGCGTAGATGCTGTAGCGGGGAGCCTTCCATTCCATGCGTGCGTCCACCACGCTATAGGGGGCATAGTGGCAGGTGGCACCAAGGATGTCGGTGTAGGTGCCTGTGCGCTCTTGAAAACGGTAATCTACATCCACATAGAGATTGCTCCAGGGGTTGGTGCGCAGTGATGCCACCACCTTGTGGCGCAGGTACTCCAGCACGTACTTGCTTTCTATACCTGTGGCGTTGTCTTTGTCTCGGTCGATGTAGTGGTATGCCACGCTCAGCTGTCGCAGCACGTGTTGCCGTTGCCACAATCGTTGCAATGACAGTTCTCCATTTATCTCCACGCCAAGGGCATTGAGTTTGGTGAAGTTTACCGACTGCCAGGGCGCATCCGGGCCGTCTTCCACTTTCCTGATCCAGTCAATCATGTTCTTGCCATGATGGTAGTAGATATTGGCAGAGGCCTTGACCATGCTGCCCGCATACTTGATGCCGCCCTCTGTGCTTTGTAGTTCCTCTGCCTTCAGGTATTTGTCTGCCTTATGGCCGCCCACGGAGTAGTATAGTTCGGTGGCAGAAGGCACACGCAGCGAGTTGTTCCATGAGGCATAGATGCTCCATTGCGGTGTCAGGCGGTAGCTTACATCAACACCGGGATATACTTTCATCGGTCCGTTGCTCCATGTGTTTTTGGCAGCCACGATACCAGCCGAGAGGGTGAGTTTGTACAGCACGATATTGTGTTCCACCATCCAGTTTATCTGTGTGCGCTTGATGCCATACAGATAGTAGCGGTCGGTGCCGTTGATGTGACGCGGTTCTCCCAGTGGCTCTCCCAAGGTGGTGCTCTTCAGTTCTTCACGTCGCAGTTCTCCTCCCAGGGCGGTGCGTCCTGCCCACCAGTCGAAGTAGGTGTTCAGACTTGCGCCATAGACCTCGCTGCGGTGGTAGTTGAAGGGAGATTTCTCAGGACGGTTGCGGTAGAGTTCAAACCTGTCCTCGTGGTGATTCCAATATACCGCAGGTCTGATGTGCACCCCGGCACATACGGCTTCTCCCTGCAGGGCGGTATAGGTTTTCAGGGTATGTTCAAACTGTTCGTCCCATTTCACTCCGTAAAAGGTGTTCGACCCAAAGTCCTTGTTGCTCACTCCTGCATGCCATCTTAGTTTCAGGGCGTTGGCGTGAAAACTGCCTTGGTAAAAGGCCTTCACTCCCTCATAATCTGCATTCAGCGCATGGCTTTTACTGCGACTGTAGCCATCACTTCGGGTGTAGCCTGCCGACAGTTGGTTATTCCACTTGCCTGTGGCCCAGTTGGCACGCCCGCCCGCAGAGGCATAGCCGTAACTTCCTCCCTCTACATGCACATCGGCACTGGTAGAGTGGGGCAGGGAGGTCACGATGTTGATGGCACCGGTGAGCGAAGAACTGCCAAACACCCTTCCGGCGGCTCCTTCCAGAACCTCGATGCGCTCAATCTCGCTGATATCCACGGGGAAGTCAAAGGCATTGTGTCCCGTTTGCGGGTCGCCGATGTTGATGCCGTTGAGCAGGATAGTCACTTGCTCGTAGTTGCCTCCGCGGATGCTGATGTCTGTCTGCGCGCCAATGGGCCCTCGCTGTCTCACATCCACTCCTGCAACATATTTGAGCAGGTCGTTAACACTTTGCACTGGAGCCGCTTGAATATCGCTCTTCTCCAGTACAGTAACCATTCTCGCAGCCTGACTTTTGGCCAGGGGCGCCCTTGAGCCGGTGATGCTCACCTCGTCAAGCATCAGCTCCTTGTCTGTTTCGGTAGAGATGGTGTCTGTGCGTATGGGCTCTACTGCCACACCTTCTGCCTTGGCATAGGTCAGGGTGGCCACGCTCAGTGTACCCACAATCACCTCTTTTCCCAAACAGTTGAAGAGCGAATACCCCTTGCGTCCAAATCGTTTGAACACGAAGGGTGTGCGCCTGTTAGAAAAGTTGTTGTACTTCATAAAATTGATATAAAATAGGTCTTGCACTTGCAAAACGGCGGCAAAGTTACGAAAAAAAAGTGAATGATGGCTTCTCTATTCGTCAATAATCAGTAATTTTGCAGCCATTATGCGAATTTTGGATTTCCTGAAGCAATGGTCACTGCCATGCTCTGCGCTGGCAGGTGCCCTGATTTATCTGATATTCGCCTACGTCCCTGTGCTGGCTCCGGTGGGCGAAGTGTGTGAACCCGTGCTCACAGGCATGTTGCCTATGGTGCTCTTTGCCTTGTTGTTTGTCACCTTCTGCAAGATACAGTTGCACGATTTGCGCCCCCGTAAGTGGCATTTCTGGTTGCAGTTCATCCGTATATGCCTGTCGGGAGCGGTGGTATGGCTCATTTCGCTCACTTCCGATGCCTCGGTGAAACTGATTCTCGAAGGCGTGT
>CALZNR010000331.1 GCA_945827565.1 uncultured Prevotella sp. | reverse complement strand
AGATTTCTGCCTGTCTCGTGGGCTCGGAGATGTGTATAAGAGACAGTAACATGACGATGTTTGATAGTTATGTGAACTTGCTGCGCACCCAAACGGAAGCTATGAGTGCTGCTTTGGCAGGCGTGTATTCCATTGTGGTAAATCCGTTTGATGTTACCTATGAAACTCCTACAGAGTTTTCAGAGCGTATTGCACGTAATCAGCAGTTGCTGCTGAAAGAGGAGAGCCACTTTGACAAGGTGGTTGACCCCTCTGCTGGTTCATATTACATTGAGCAGCTTACTTCTTCTTTGGCAGATGTGGCATGGAAACTCTTCTTGAAGGTTGAAAACGAAGGAGGTTTCTTGGCTGCTGTCAAGGCTGGCACAGTTCAGGATGATATCAATGCTACCAATGCCAAGCGTCATGGAGATGCCGCTAAGCGTAAGGAATTTATTCTTGGAACTAACCAGTTCCCCAACTTTACAGAAACCTCAGAAGGTAAGGCTCCTTTGGCTTGTGGCTGTGGTTGTGGCTGCTCAAGCAAAGAAGGGGAGAAACCATTTAAGAGTATTCAGACCAGTCGATTGGCTGCTGACTTCGAGGCACTCCGCTTGGAAACAGAACACAGTGCCAAGGTGCCCACCGCCTTTATGCTTACCATAGGCAATTTGGCATGGCGTCAGGCAAGAGCACAGTTTAGTTCTAACTTCCTGGCATGTGCAGGCTATAAGATTATTGATAACCTTGGTTTTGAAACTGTAGAGGAGGGTGTGGATGCTGCTCTGAAAGCTGGTGCTGATATCGTTGTGCTCTGCTCAAGCGATGACGAATATGCCACCTACGCTGTGCCTGCCTTCAAGTACCTCAACGGCAAGGCGATGTTTATTGTTGCTGGTGCTCCTGCATGTATGGAAGAACTGCAGTCTGCAGGCATCGAGAACTTTATACATGTGAAGTGTAATGTACTCGAGACACTGAAGGCATATAACAAACAACTTCTGAAATAACGAACTTCCCGATAATGAGTAGAATCATTGTTCAAAGTTTCCAATAATAATTTGAAAAGATGAGAAAGAATTTTAATGACATCGATATATTTGCTGGAATAAAGAGTGCCAATGGTGCTGACTGGCAAAAAGAAAATGGTATCGTGGCAAATTGGAAAACACCCGAACACATTGAGGTGAAGCCCGTATATACCAAAGAAGATCTTGAGGGTATGGAGCATCTTGACTTTACAGCAGGTATTCCTCCTTTCCTTCGTGGACCGTACTCCATGATGTATCCTTTCCGCCCATGGACTATCCGTCAGTATGCTGGATTCTCTACGGCAGAGGAGTCAAATGCGTTCTATCGCCGTAACCTCGCTTCTGGACAGAAGGGTCTGTCTGTTGCTTTCGACTTGCCCACACACCGTGGCTATGACCCTGATAATGAACGTGTGGTTGGCGATGTGGGTAAGGCTGGCGTTTCTATCTGTAACGAGGAGAATATGAAGGTGCTCTTCGATGGTATTCCCTTGAACAAGATGTCTGTATCTATGACCATGAATGGTGCAGTACTCCCTATATTGGCGTTCTACATTGTGGCAGGTTTGGAACAGGGGGCCAAGATGGAAGAGATGGCTGGTACTATACAAAACGACATTCTGAAGGAATTCATGGTGCGCAATACCTACATCTACCCGCCAGCATTCTCTATGAAGATTATTGCAGACATCTTCGAGTTTACATCGCAGAATATGCCTAAGTTCAACTCTATTTCCATCTCCGGTTATCACATGCAGGAGGCTGGTGCCACTGCTGATATTGAGTTGGCTTATACACTGGCAGACGGTATGGATTATATCCGTGCAGGTGTGAATGCAGGCATTGACATAGATGCCTTTGCTCCACGTTTGTCTTTCTTCTGGGCAATTGGTGTAAACCACTTTATGGAGATTGCTAAGATGCGTGCAGGACGCCTGCTCTGGGCGAAGATTGTGAAGAGTTTTGGAGCCAAGAATCCTAAGTCACTGGCGTTGCGTACCCATTCACAAACATCAGGATGGTCGCTCACAGAACAAGACCCCTTCAACAACGTGGGACGTACGTGTATAGAGGCTATGGCAGCAGTGCTGGGACACACCCAGTCGTTGCACACCAATGCCCTTGACGAGGCAATCGCTTTGCCTACCGATTTCTCTGCACGCATTGCGCGCAACACGCAGATATATATACAGAATGAAACCAAAGTGTGCAAGCAGATTGACCCATGGGCAGGCTCTTACTATGTAGAGAGTCTCACCAATGAGTTGGTGCATAAGGCATGGGAGCACATTCAGGAGATTGAAAAACTGGGTGGTATGGCCAAGGCTATTGAGACGGGTGTGCCTAAGATGCGTATCGAGGAGGCAGCAGCTCGTACTCAGGCACGCATTGACTCGGGTGTGCAGACCATTGTGGGAACCAACAAGTATCGTTTGGAGCATGAAGATCCTATTGATATTCTGGAAGTTGACAATACTGCGGTGCGCAAACAGCAGGAGGAAAGTTTGGCACAAGTACGTGCATCACGTGATGAGGAGGACTGCCGCA
>CALZNR010000330.1 GCA_945827565.1 uncultured Prevotella sp. | reverse complement strand
GATTTCTGCCTGTCTCGTGGGCTCGGAGATGTGTATAAGAGACAGGCCTATGCCTATCCCACCACAGCCTATTATCCCTTTCCCGCCGATGTGGCATGGGATGAGAACCGCAATGCCAGCGCTTGTGTGGTGCGTGTGAGCGACGGCTCACCAGTGTATTCGCAGAACACAGGTACCCCCGTGGTGCGCAACCGTATAGGAGTGGTGCTGGCAGGCATCAACGGATTGTATCAGAACGGTTATGACACGAGAGACATCGCATGGCAATACCAGTTCTCTACCCAGGGCTTTACCCAGGTGACCTTCAATGCCGACATGGCAGCCAAGAATGCAGCCACCAAGAGCTACAAGGCACAGTATTCGATTGACGGCAAAACCTATACCGATATCAATGGAGCCACTTGGGATGTGACAGCCAACGTGATAGTTCCCGTATCGTTTGCACTGCCCGCCGAAGCCAACGGACAGCCACAGGTGAGAGTGCGCATCACAGGTGTGGGAGATGAACTGCTGTCAACGGCATACAACTTTACCGATACCTTTGACAGCATGAAATACACAGCACACTCAGAGTCGGGACTGGGCAATGTGTATGTGCTGGCTGTGGCAGAAGTAACCGACGATGAGGTGGCACCCGAGATAACTGCCACGCTGCCTGCGCAGAATGCAGTGGGAGTGAGCGCATCGGGAAGCATCACCATATCGTACAACGAGCGCATACAGGCAGGCAACACCGAAAAGGCCGCCATGCTGAATGACAAGGAACTGCAACCCGTGTGGAACACCCGAAGCGTGACTTTCAACTACAATATGTTGACCTATGGCGCAACCTACACCTTTACACTGCCCGCAGGCTATGTGACCGACCGCTCTGGCAATGCCGCAGAGGCGCTGACACTCACCTTTACCGTGATGGACAAGCAGAAACCAGAGCCGCGCATCTTTGACGCAGTGGTAGATAAGTCGCTCAACCTGCAACAAGGACAGAGCATACCAGCCACTGCCACCATGCCCAAGCAGTATCGCTATATACAGGATGCCATAGACGATGCTCCATCTAATGCCACACAGCCCTATCTGATATTCATCAAAGAGGGATATTACAACGACCCCAACCTGTCGTTCAACTCCAGCTATGGCACACGCTACACCACTTCTCAAACCGGAACGGGAGCACCTACCGAGAAGATTCCCGGTGGAAAGAATGACTATGATGACTGCCGACTGGTGCACGTGAACAAGCCCAACATCCACTTGATAGGACAGGGCAGAGACAAGGTGACCATTGCCACCGACCGTTTGGATGGAGGCAGCAACGACCCCTCGCGAGTGTGGTATCACGTGGATGCAGGTGCCACACTGGAGGTGCAGCCCAATGCTACCGACTTCTTTATGCAGGGCATCACCATAGACAATGAAAACTGGACCATCCACAAGATGGAAGGACCTCAGGCACTCTGTATGAACATCACCTCCGACCGTGCCGTGTTCGACGATATCAACGCACGCTCTTATCAAGACACCTACAAGAGCAATGGTACCTATAACCGACAGTTCTTCCATCAATCAACCATTGAGGGTGGCGTGGATTTTATCTACGGTTCTGGAGATGTGTGGTTTGAGAACTGTGTGCTTAATATCAACAGAAAGAGTGGAGGATACATTGTGGCACCCAACCATCCCGAAGCAACACGCTGGGGCTATGTGTTCAACAACACTACCATCACCACCACCTATTCTTCTGTGCCCGAAGACTATCAGGTGTATCTGGGCCGTCCCTGGCACGACAGACCTGTGACCGTGTTCCTGCACACCAAGATGGAGGTGAAACCCTACGATGGATACTGGTATCCCACCATGGGCGGACTGCCTAAACTGTGGGCGGTGTATGACATCGTGGATAGAAATGGCTACGCCCTCTCTGAAAAATCTATCGAGGATTATTACTACACATCTGGTGGTGAGACCATCACAGGCAAGGCCAAAAACTATCTTACCGATGAGGAGGCTGCCCAATACACCATAGCCAATGCCATGGCGGGCGACGGCTCTAACAATGCCAATACTGGCGTGTGGAATCCGCTGGAGGTGGTGGAGAAGACCGAAGTGCCACAGTTGGCGCAAACGGGTAATATGGTTACTTGGACTGCCGATGAATATGCCATCTGCTATGTGGTGAGCGTAAACGGCAACGTGGGCGTCTTTACCACGGCCACTGAGTATGCAGCCCAGCCAGGCGATGAGGTGAGGGTGCAGTCGGTAAACAGTCATGGAGCACTCTCTGCCCCCTCTCTTCCCCTGAAGGTGAGTACAGGTATAGAGGCGGTGACTGCCGGTGACAGAAAGACACAGATGCACCACATTTACAACACCCTGGGACAAAAGGTGACAACGGCACGCCAAGGGGTGTATATCGTGGATGGACAAACAGTGATACTGAAATAATGATGAAGAGAGGCTGTGCTGAGACGCGGCCTCTCTTCTTGAAAGAATATGCTAAGAGGCTGTGCTCAATATTGAACTGCACCCCAAAAGTTAGACAAAAAACTTTTGGAGTGCAGTTTGTTTATG
>CALZNR010000329.1 GCA_945827565.1 uncultured Prevotella sp. | reverse complement strand
ATTTCTGCCTGTCTCGTGGGCTCGGAGATGTGTATAAGAGACAGGCAAACAACCTGTACAAAGACCGCCTGCGCACACTCGAAATATCAGCACGCCGACGGATGGGTAAGGGGCAGAAAGATATTATGACCGACAGTTCGCTGCTGCGCTTCTTCAACCGGCAGTTGGAACGCTGGGAAGATGCCCGCTTGCGTTATCGCGATTTGCATCAGGTGGAAACGAAGGAACTGGTGGCAGACAACTTTGTGTTTATGGCACAGTACAATCCTGCACGCATAGTATCTACAGGGGCTGACATCAGTAAGGAAACTATTCGCAAGCGTCCCTGCTTCCTGTGTGAACAGAATCGCCCGCCACAGCAGAATAAGAAGGCTATCAACGAGAAATTTGATATATTGGTCAACCCTTATCCTATCCTTCCCACTCATTTCACCATAGTGGCCACAGAGCACAAGCAGCAACGCTTCAAGGATTGTTGGGGCACCATGTATGCCATGCTTACAGAGTATCCTGAACTCTTGGTATTTTACAATGGTCCTAAGTGCGGCGCATCTGCACCTGACCATGCACATCTGCAGGCGGGTATGGGATGCACTTTGCCTTTGCAAACACAGTGGCAACGACTTAGTCGTAGCATGACACCCATCGTTGAGCAGGAAGATGGGTCGGGAATATGGCAGCTCACAGACTATCCTGCCACCGCCTTTGCCGTGATTTCTCCCCATGAGCGTGGGGGGAGGTCGTTGCTCAACAAGTTGTATCAGGAGCTGCCAGTGAGGGAAGGTGAAACAGAACCTATGCTCAATACACTGGCATGGCGCGAGGGCAAGCAATATGTGGTGGTAGTGATGCCAAGGAGCAAGCATCGCCCAGCATGTTATGATCCTCTTGCGGTGCCCCATATCATGGTAAGTCCCGGTGCGTTGGACATGGCGGGCATGTTGGTGTTGCCAAGAAAGGAAGATTTTGATGCCATCACCGATAAGCAGGCATGTGATATTCTCAAAGAGGTGTCGATGTCTGAAGCAGATGCAAAAAAACTCGTGGAGCGACTGAAGAAGCACATCTTGCAACAACAGTCGAGACACAGGCACCTGAAACTCTATGAGGAACAGCCAGAGGTGAATGTGGGCATTGTGAGTGGACAGAAGATTTGTTTTGCACTCAATGCTCCCTATATAGCCAAAGGGGCTATGGTACAGGGTGAGCAGGTGGTAGAGTATGCAGAGGGTGCCATTTTATGGAATGGCAATCATTATCGTGAACTTACTTTTGTGCCCCAGCATGCTGGAGGCTCATTCTCCTTACATGATGTGACTATAGGAATCAATTTCCACTGGGAACGCAAGGAAACACAGGTGTTTTCTGGTATTCTCAGACTGGTAGTTGATGCCGATCATCTCACCGCCATCAACCAGTTGCCAGTGGAGGATTATCTCAAGAGTGTTATTTCCAGTGAGATGAGTGCCACTTCATCGCTTGAATTGCTCAAGGCACATGCTGTTATCTCGCGTTCATGGTTGCTGGCACAGATAGAACGCCGCAAACAGAATCAGGGGGAACAAAACAGTTTCTTCTCGTTTGTAAAAAAGGATGATGAACTGATAAGGTGGTACGACCGAGAGGATCATACCCTCTTCGATGTGTGTGCTGATGACCATTGTCAGCGTTACCAAGGTATTACCCGACAAGTGGGTGAGGCGGTGGAGCAGGCTGTGAATCAAACGCGTGGCATGGTGCTGGCGTATGAGGGGCAAATCTGCGATGCACGTTTCAGCAAGTGCTGCGGTGGCATCACCGAGGAGTATCGCTATTGCTGGGAAGATAATGACAAACCCTATCTGGTGGCTGTGAACGACCCGTTCTGCAATACCAGCGACAAGCAAATACTGACTCAGGTGCTGAATGACTACGACTGTGAGACTCCCGACTTCTATCGTTGGACGGTGGAATATTCGCAGCAGCAACTGGCACACCTCGTGGCGGAGAAACAAAAGGAAGATTATGGTGATATCCTTGATTTGATACCGATAGAGCGTGGCAAGAGTGGACGCATTAGCAGGCTGCGCATCGTGGGTAGCAAGAAAACCATGATTATTGGAAAAGAGTTGGAGATCAGGCGCACGCTGAGCGAGAGCCACCTATACAGCAGTGCTTTTGATGTGGAGGTACTTGACAGGGTAGAAGGTGTGCCTTCGCGTTTTGTTCTCCACGGAAAAGGTTGGGGACATGGCGTGGGCTTGTGCCAAATTGGTGCTGCGGTGATGGGCAGCAAGGGATATAAATATGATGAGATTTTACTGTTCTACTACAAAGGGGCAGGAATAGAAAAGATGTATTGAAACAATGAAAAATAATCAGCGATATTCTCCCTGGGCATGGGTGCCCAGCCTGTATTTTGCCGAGGGATTGCCCTATGTTACGGTGATGGTTATCTCAATGGTGATGTACAAGCGTTTGGGCCTTTCGAATGAAGATATCACCCTCTACACTTCGTGGCTGTATCTACCATGGGTGATCAAACCCTTTTGGAGCCCCTTTGTGGATGTGCTCAAGAGCTGTCTCTTATACACATCTCCGAGCCCA
>CALZNR010000328.1 GCA_945827565.1 uncultured Prevotella sp. | reverse complement strand
TTGTCCTCCAAGTGTCTGCATCTTCGCCACAGTCAGCCGAGATGACAGCTATTAGCATGGTGGAATGTGGAGACGCCGGAACAATAAGCCAAAATGTAGTTGATTGTTTCGCATTATAGTAATACTAAAAAAAATGGGCTGCACCATGACAGAATTTCTGTCATGGTGCAGCCTTGAAAAATGCGGAGTGTGGCTCAGTTTAGTTTGGCACTCATCTCGTTGCGCACACCGCGATAGCCCTTGAGGAATGCTTTGGCAGAGCCAAAACTCAGGAACATATCCAGTCGGACGGGGATATGATTCTTGTCGTCGGTGATGTAGAAGCGTATCAGCTCATGGTCTTTGCCATCCTCCTTTTCATAGAAAGAGAACACCAAGCAGCGAAATTTCTCGTTGCTGCCCTCTATCTTGAAGTTCTCCTTGCCACGATAGGTGAGCCACGACTCTGTGAGGTGGCGTGCATCGCTGATGGGCATGGCCAGTTTCTGTCCCTTTTTAAACTGTGAGGCATCCAGATTGCGTGAGCGCAGGAAGATGCTCATCATGTCGTAGATGCACTTGTTGTATTTCGACTCCTTCCATGCGTGCGTGCCATCGTCTTCTATGCGGTGCTGCTTCAGGTGGCACTCGTTGTTGGGATAGGAGTACCATATTTCGTCCACATAGTATCTGTGACCCTCTAAGGCGCCCTTTCTGAAGTAGAGTGGGGTGATGTCTTTGCTGCAATAAGAGAGCAGTGTGTCGCGCATGGTAAACACCTTGTCCAACTTGTTGTTGCCACGGGTTATCAGACTGGTGCGGTAGGCCTTTTGTCCTTCAAAAACCGATTCTATGGTACTCATAGAAGCAGTGCCCACCTTGAGCCATATAAACTTCCAGTTGAAATAGAGGTCGTAGTAAAGGAACTCTCCCGACTTGAATGCCGTGTTCTTGATGCCGCACTGCTGCGCCATGGCAGGTGTGCTGCATATCAGGAGTAGAAACAGGATAATCTTTTTCATATCGGTACAGTGGTTTTTGATGAGTTATCTGTTGTTCATTTCTTCGCGTCGCTGTGCATTTTTGTTGACGCGCTTTTTCTCTTTGTCGGCCTTCTGCTTGGTGATGGCGCCCGGCTTCTGTCTGTTGAGCGGTCGTTCGGTGATGTTCCAATGGTGTGTGGTGTCCCATTTGGCTTTGATGATTATCTCTCTCGGGTCATATACCACCATCTCGGGGTCGGTGTTGGTGTGATAGTCGCCGGCATCCCATTTGCCGTTGCCATTGGTGTCTATAATGGCTCTGAGGTAATATTTGCCCGGCATGATGAAGAAGAAGTCAGTGCTCCCTCCGTTCAGTCTTGCCTCTTTGATAGGTTTGTCGGCTCCCGTGAGCAGTTGCACAATCACGGTGCTGTCGGCAATGCTGTCGGGCTTGCTTATGTTCACCGTGAGCGAGCCGTATTCGTCGAGCGAGCGCACCCTGATGGCTTGCTTGATGGGGTTGGAAGGGTGGCCGTAGATATCTATAAAGGCGGCAGAGTCTATCTCCAAACTGTAGGTGTTGTCGGGTCGCCATTCTGCCAGCAGCATGTATCTGCGGGGGAAGAGAGGCACCTGTTGCCACAGACAGGGGATGCTGTCGAAGAGCGAATCCACCTTCACCTTCAGGTGTATGGCAGCCGTGTCGCAAAAGGCGAGTGGTGTTTCCATCTCGAGCACCACGTTCCTGTCGGGATCCATCGTCTGTTTGCTCAGCATCTTCACCTTGACGTTCTCTACAGGATAGATAGAGTCGTAGGGTTCTCCCTTTTTCTTTCTCTTCTCTTGCTGCTTCTCCCACTTCTCCAGCTCTTTGAGTCGCATCTTTTCTCTTCGTTCAAACGACATCTTGGGGATGGCTGTCAGGGTGTCTGTCTTCAGCACCAGCACGCCGGTGGTGTCGGTGGCGTAGTAGGAGAGTGCCATTTCCAGTGAGTCGCGGTTGATGAGTGTAGAGTCTTTCAGCCAGTAGGTCAGTGTGTCTTTTCTGGGCGAAGCCTCTACGAAGAAGGCCTTGCTGGCATCGAAGTTCAGTCCTTTGACCACGGGCAGACTGTCGTGCATACCGGTGAAATACACTCCTATCTTGCGGTGGTCGGTACGTTCGGTCTTCAGCAGGTGCCTGTCGGTTTGCTCGGGCAGAAAGGCTCTGAGCACCACGTCATCGGGCAGGAAGTGGATGTAGGGCACACGTGCTATGGAGTCGATGTGCAGTGTGTCTCGCCACACGGTGTCTTGTCTGATGTCGGGTTTGCACGATGGCACCACCACTCTGTGACTGAATGCCAGCATCTCGCTGCGCTGACTGTAGGTGTAGTCGCCGTCCATGTCGTTGAGGGAATACACCCGGTAGGAGCCTGGTGCCACTCCCTTGATGGTGAAGTGTCCGCGGCTGTCGGTGCGTGCCACCCTGCGCAGGGGTTTTTTGGCAAAAATGGTGTCGCTCAGGTTGCTGTGCAGTCCCACGAGGATGCCCTTCACCGGTTCCAGGTTTTCGGCGGCAATCACGGTGCCAGCCACTTCAAAGGCTGTCTCTTATACACATCTCCGAGCCCACGAGACAGGCAGAAAT
>CALZNR010000327.1 GCA_945827565.1 uncultured Prevotella sp. | reverse complement strand
CCATTGTAACCGAGAAACGGGAAGACAGATGACAAAAAGAAAGCATGTTTGCGCATAACAGTCTCATGGGCGATTTGGGTTAAACCCCCCAAGCTCAAAGCCCAAAGCCCAAAGCCCACAAGCCCAAAGCCCAAAGCTCAAAGCTCAAAGCTCAAAGCCCAAACCCCAAAGCCCTAACGCGACACAAAAAGCCCCAGCCTTTTTTAGGGGCTGGGGCTGTATGGATGGCTGTTACAGCTTCTGCTGCACTTCTATCTCGGTGAAGGTTTCAATGATGTCGCCTTGCTGTATATCGTTGAAGTTCACCAAACTGATACCGCACTCAAAGTTGGTGGCCACCTCTTTCACATCGTCCTTGTAGCGCTTCAGGGCGTTGATCTCGCCCGTGTGCACCACAATACCGTCGCGCACCAGGCGGGCCTTGTCAGAGCGGTGCACCTTGCCCTCGGTCACCATGGCACCTGCCACAGTACCCACCTTGGATATCTTATACACCTCGCGCACCTCTACCTGTCCGGTCACCACCTCTTTCTTCACCTTGTCGAGCATACCTTCCATGGCCGACTTGATGTCTTCGATGGCGTCGTAGATGATGGAATAGGTGTTGATTTCCACACCCTCGTTGTCGGCCAGCTTGCGTGCTGCGCTTGAGGGGCGCACCTGGAAGCCCACGATGATGGCGTCTGAAGCGTCGGCCAACTGCACATCGTTCTCCGAGATCTGTCCCACTGCCTTGTGAATCACGTTCACCTTGATCTTCTCTGTGGACATGCGGATGAACGAGTCGCTCAATGCCTCGATACTTCCGTCGGTATCGCCCTTGACAATGAGGTTCAGTTCCTTGAACGAACCCAGGGCGATGCGGTGACTGATATCTGCCAGTGTCAGACGGGTCTGTGTGCGCAAGCCCTGCTCACGTTGCAGCTGCAAACGCTTGTTGGCAATCTCGCGCGCCTCTTGCTCTGTTTCCATCACGTGGAAGGAGTCGCCTGCCGTGGGGGCGCCGTTCAGTCCCAGGATGATGGCGGGCTCTGCGGGTCCTGCCTTCTCCATGCGCTGGTTGCGCTCGTTGAACATGGCCTTGATTCTGCCGTAGCTGGTTCCTGCCACCACCACGTCGCCCACCTTCAGGGTGCCGTTGCTCACCAGCACGGTGGATACGTAGCCACGCCCCTTGTCGAGCGATGATTCTATGATGCTTCCCGTGGCCTTGCGGTTGGGGTTGGCTTTCAGGTCGAGCATCTCGGCTTCGAGCAGCACCTTCTCCAACAGCTCTTCCACACCGATACCTTTCTTGGCAGAAATCTCCTGGCACTGGTATTTGCCGCCCCACTCCTCTACCAGCAGGTTCATCTGCGAGAGGTCTTCACGTATCTTGTCGGGGTTGGCTCCGGGCTTGTCTATCTTGTTGATGGCAAACACCATGGGCACGTTGGCTGCCTGTGCATGGGCAATGGCCTCCTTGGTGGTGGGCATCACGCTGTCGTCGGCTGCCACGATGATGATGGCGATGTCGGTGACCTGTGCTCCACGGGCACGCATGGCGGTAAAGGCTTCGTGTCCCGGGGTGTCGAGGAAGGTGATGCGCCTGCCGTCGGCGAGCTTCACGTTATAGGCTCCGATGTGCTGGGTGATGCCTCCTGCCTCACCGGCAATCACGTTGGTGTTGCGGATATGGTCGAGCAGCGAGGTCTTTCCATGATCTACATGTCCCATCACCGTCACTATCGGGGCGCGGGGCACGAGGTCGTTCTCATCGTCCTCCTCTTCCTGTATGGCTTCGCTCACCTCTGCACTCACATACTCTGTGGCAAAGCCAAACTCGTCTGCCACAAGGTTGATGGTCTCGGCATCCAGTCGCTGGTTGATAGACACCATGATGCCAATAGACATGCAGGTGCCAATCACCTTGTTCACGGGCACGTTCATCATGGTGGCAAGTTCGCTAACGGTCACAAACTCTGTGAGCTTCAGTGTCTTGCTCTCTGCTGCCATCTCCTGGCGCTCTTCGTTCATGCGCTCCTGCACGGCTTCGCGCTTCTCACGGCGATATTTGGCGCCCTTCTTGTTCTGGGTCTTGCTGGTCAGTCGTGCCAGTGTTTCCTTCACCTGGCGTGCCACATCCTCGTCGTTCACCTCCAAGGGTTTCATGCCATGCCCCTTCTTGTTGCGTTTGCCTGCTGCCTGCTGGTCGGCTCCGGGCTTGGCGGCACCGCCAAAGCGCTGCTTGCCCTTGCCATTGGCTGCCGTACTGGCGGCATTCTCAATATCCACACGCTCCTTGCCTATGCGCACTCTCTTCTTGCGCTCGCTGCCGGCGGTGGCATTGCCGCCACGCTGCATGGCGGCCTTTTCCTCACGCTCTTTCTTGCGCTCCTCTTTCGATTTCTTCTTCGGGCGGGTGCTCTGGTTCAGGGCGTCGAGGTCTATCTTGCCCAGCACATTCACCTTGGGTGCGGGCTTGGATTCGCTGCGCAGGGTAAATATCTTGTTGGCAGGCTCTTTCTCTTCCTGCTCTTCCTCCTGTGCGGGAGCATGGTCTGTCTTTCTCTCTTCTTCGGGGGCGGGCTTCTCTTCAGCTGCCTGCACTGTCTCGGCAGGTGCCTGTGG
>CALZNR010000326.1 GCA_945827565.1 uncultured Prevotella sp. | reverse complement strand
CCCATAAAGCGGAGAAACACGAGTGTAAGCATCATGTCGCGTTTTTCAAAGAACGAGCCTGAGTTCTTTGCCTGTCTCAATATATCTCTACACTTGAACAAGATATTATCAAGGTTCAGTGTTTCTTCTTTCTTACTTGCTTTCTTTGCCATCTATCTTATTATTATCTTTTAGTTTTCAAAAAATCTTTTGTCTTTTTCAATTCGCTATTCAATATAACCCAATGTAGAGTTGGCTCTTTCAATATAAGCTTTGTACTCTCGAACTATGAGTTCTTTGATATCAACTTCCAACAAGTCCGCAATTTTTAGCAGGCTTGCCACATCTGGCTGAGAAGAATTGGTACACCATTTAGAAACAGTGGAGGGTTTGACACCCATTTGTTCAGCAAGCCACTTGTTGGTTCGCTTCTTTTCAACTAAAACGACTTTTATACGATTTATATCTTCCATGTCACTCGGATTTATGGCACAAATATAGTGAAAATAAATCACTCTTACGAACATTAATCGTTTTTAGTCATTTTTACCCTCCATTTTTATACTTTTTTATGAGTCTTGCCAAATCAAAAGCTGTTTTTATAACCAATTTCATGACTGCACCATCACTATTTGAACTTCTTGGATGGCATTATTTCGCCTCTGTTATTAACAATCTAACAGCATTTCACCGTTCATGAGGTTTATCCAAACGTTATGAGTCTGTCTCAATTTGAAACTAATTTTTGGCCACTCTTGCTATCTATACAAAAAAGAAAGAGCATCAAAACGTGGTGCCTTGATGCTCTTTTGAAGTTATTTATCCCGTGTGCCGGTTTAGCAAGTGGAAAGAAAGATGATTTAGAACAGTTTTTTCTTTCCTGCAAGTGTATCGTGATTGTTTTTCAAATCGGTCCAATCCACCTTTGTCTTGGTGCTGATGCCATTGATATACTTCTCGATGTTGGTGTAGCCATCTCCCGTGCAGTCTTTATTGGCATCCGAGGGGTCGTTGGGATTAAGACCGTTGGCAATCTCCCACTCATCGGGCATACCATCGTTGTCAGAATCCTTATAAGGATCTCCCTTGTATTCGGGATAGCCGCCCATCTGTGCAGGGTCGGTGATGATGCCCTGCTTGTATGAATCGTTGGCCAGGCGACGGTATTTAAAGGTGCCGTCTTCCTTGCACGACTCAGGACGCATGCCCCATGTGTTACCATAAGGATTCTCCTTGGGCAGTTTCTTCACGTAGTATGCCACGCCGGTACGCACCTCCTCAACAATTCTCTCATCCACGATGTCTCGAGTAGGCAGCATAGCACCCACGTTGTCGAGCACTCTGTCAAAGGTTTGTTCTGAGGGGATGATGGTGATGGGAGCCATTTCGAAAGGTTCGTTTGAGCGCATCAGAGCCAACTCGTCTGCACCGAGGTCGCCGTCTTTATCTGCTGTTTGGATGCCTCCTGCCCAGTTGTCCTTGGTAATTTCAGGATAGCCCTCTACAATATTTCCAGTGGCATAAACTCTTCCAAACTGCTTATAGGGGAACAACTTGTTGCTACGGCTCTCCGACTTCACTATTCTCCAGCCCACATTACTTGTTTTAGGAGTAAGCGGACCCGGCTTGTAATAGTTGTTGATGAAGTTGCTCATGGTAGAATACTCGCCACCATCTGCAGTGCGATGCACCCAGTTGTAGATGATGTTGTTCACAAAGTTGAACACGCCACCCCAGCCTATTGACGGGTTTCTGCCAGTATTGTCTGCCCAGAGGTTGCGCATAAAGGTGGTATTCTCTCCGCCGATGGTGCTTCCGAAAGCATGGTTATAGGTGTCCAATGCCTTGGCAGAGATAGTGTTCTGAATGGTTACATTCACGGTAGGCACCTTGCGTTTGGGTTTGCCATCGCCCATATCGAACATATGACGATAGAAAGAGATGTTCTCATCAAGACCCCATTCGCAAGAGCAGTGGTCGATCATGATGTTTCCCACAGGGTTGCCTCCAAAAGAATCCTCACGGTTCCACACATTGGTATTGCCACGACGGAAGCGCATGTGACGCACAATGACATCGTGGGTATCCACCTGGAAGGACTCGCCAGCGATGCAGACACCATCGCCTGGGGCTGTCTGACCGGCAATAGTGACGTACGGAGCTCGGAGTATCACAGGTGTTTTCAGGTTGATGATGCCACATACGTTAAACACGATGATGCGTGCTCCGCCCTGTTCACAAGCCCATCGGAAAGAGCCGGGACCATCATCGTTGAGATTAGTTACTACCAGCACCTTGCCGCCACGACCGCCAGCGGTGTACATACCGCCACCCTCTGCACCGGGGAAAGCTGGTATCTTTGCCTGCTTCAAGTCGTATGGTCTGGAAGCCCAGGGCACATACGGACGACCTTCCATCGCCTCTTTCTTCACAATGGGGAAAGCCACAGCCCATGCAGAATCAGAATGGGTGGTCCACTCCTTGTTCTGAGCCTCATACTTGGCTTTTGCTTCAGCCGTAATCTGCGGATACTGTGCCCTTGCCGAGTGTATGCCCAGAGAAGCCAGAACCACTACTGTCGCCAAAATTCTTTTTTCCATATACTTTGTTTTATTTTTTATGATGTGTTATTTA
>CALZNR010000325.1 GCA_945827565.1 uncultured Prevotella sp. | reverse complement strand
CACACTGCATATCGTCGGCAGCGTCAGATGTGTATAAGAGACAGCCATACGCTCAGGAGTATTCTTGCGGTTCTTGGTTGTTACATAACGGCTGGTGCCAGGCATACCACTGTTCTTATGCTCTGTGCACTCCAAAACAACCTGCACTCTATTTCCTTTTGCTTTCTTAGCCATGACAATTAATCTCCTATAACTTTAATGTCTTTCCAATCGCAATAGCCTTTAGAAACAGCAAATTTGAGTGCTGCATCCAAACCTACCTTGTTAATCATACGCAAGCCAGCAGCGCTAATCTTAAGGCTAATCCAGCAATCCTCTTCTACATAATAGAACTTCTTGCTGAACAGATTAACGTCAAAAGAGCGCTTTGTGCGATGCTTTGAGTGAGACACATTGTTGCCTATCTGTGCCTTCTTTCCTGTAATCTGACAAATCTTCGACATTTCTATCTAAATTTCTTGTTATTTATAACTTATTCCAAACAGGGCACAAAGGTACGTTTTTTTTTCTACACCACAAAACTTTCAAATTGAAATGCACTGTTTTTGAGGAAGAAAGATACATAATTAAGATTTTTTATGATTTCAGACTATAGCCCTTACTCCTCCTTATTGCTTTCCTCCTCGTTCAAAAGGAAGTCATAAAACATCTGCAGAGCCTTGTTCGTGGCAATTGCCAAATTGATGTCACGACCGAAATCATCTTCCAATTTAAGGGTGGAAATCCTGTCTGCATTGCCGCAAGCAAGCCATATTGTGCCTATTGGAATATTCTTAGGACCACCCGTAGGACCCGCATAACCAGTGGCTGCAATGGCAAAATCTGTATTGAGCGAACGACAAGCACCCACAACCATTTGTCTTGCCACTTCTTCACACACTGCGGTCTGCTCTTCAATAACATCGTGATTAACGCCAAGCAGGTTTTCCTTCACCTCGTCCACATAAGAGACTATTCCACCTTTAAAATATTTTGATGCTCCGGGAATGGCGATGATGGCCTCCGCTATACGACCTCCGGTACAGCTTTCTGCTGTGCCCAAGGTTTGCTCGCGCTCCCATAACAACTGACTTATCTCTCTACTCAAGATTTTGCTTTCGAAATCCATATTTTAAATATTTATTGAAATGTTACTTTTGAAAAAACAGGACTATCTATCTGACAGTATTTTCCATCAAGATATTTGTAATAGCCGGTAATGGCTATCATCGCCGCATTATCCGTAGTATAACCGAACTTTGGGATGTAAATATTCCAGCCATATTTCTGTGCATGTTCATGGAATGAAGCCCGCAATCCGTTGTTAGCACTCACCCCGCCAGCCACAGCCACATGTTTTATCTTGGTTTGATTAACGGCCTTGCGCAGTTTACGCATCAGTATATCAACTATCGTAAACTCCAAACTTGCAGCAAGATCTTCTTTATGGTGTTCTATGAAATCAGGATCCTGCTCCACCCACTCACGCAAAGAATACAGGAAAGAGGTCTTCAGTCCGCTGAAACTGTAGTTAAGTCCGGGAATCTGCGGTTCTGCAAACTTGTAGGCATGAGGATTACCCTTGCGAGCCAACTTATCAATAATGGGACCTCCAGGATAGCCCAACCCCATTACCTTGGAACACTTGTCTATTGCCTCGCCTGCTGCATCATCAATGGTTTGTCCCAACACTGTCATTTTATTGTACGCATCAACACGCACTATCTGAGAATTGCCCCCACTAACCAGCAGACAAAGGAAAGGCAACGGCGGAACAGAATGCACACTATCTGCCTCTTGAATAAAATGTGCCATCACATGCCCCTGAAGATGATTTACATCTATCATAGGTATGCCCAGCGAACGAGCAAATCCTTTGGCAAAACTAACACCCACCAACAGCGAGCCCATAAGTCCCGGCCCCCGAGTAAAGGCTATTGCCGTGAGCTGTTGTTTGCTTATTCCAGCACGCCTGATGGCCTCATGAACCACCGGCACAATATTCTGTTGGTGTGCACGGGAAGCTAACTCTGGCACCACTCCACCATACGCTTCATGCACTGCTTGACTGGCAGTGACATTGCTTAACAACACACCATTATGCAACACTGCTGCAGATGTATCGTCACAACTACTCTCTATACCCAATATATAGACGTTATGAGAATCCATAAATCAGTAGGTTAAAATTTCAACTCCTTGCTCAGTCATCAAGAAAGTATGTTCCCACTGGGCACTTGGCAATCCGTCATCGGTAATAATCTCCCAGCCATACTTGTCGTCTGCATCCAAATACACTTTCCATGTACCCATGTTAATCATGGGCTCTATGGTGAACACCATGCCAGGAACCAGCAGCATGCCCGTGCCACGATGTCCGAAATGCACCACCTCTGGTTCCTCATGAAATTCAACTCCCACGCCATGACCGCACAAATCACGAACCACACCGTAGTGATATTTTGACGCATGTTTCTGGATGGCATGGCCTATATCTCCCACAAAACAATAGGGAACAGCAGCTGCTGCACCGATTTCCAAACATTCCTTAGCTACTCGCACCAGCTGTTCTTTTTCCGGGGTGGTGGATCCACCAATAATAAACATTCGTGAGGCATCTGCGTAATATCCATTATAG
>CALZNR010000324.1 GCA_945827565.1 uncultured Prevotella sp. | reverse complement strand
TATCTGCTTTAGTTTGGCCAGATCGGGTGGCTCCACCTCGGCTGCCTTGTTGAGCAGGATGATGTTGCAGAACTCTATCTGCTGTATGACAAGGTTCTCTATGTCTTCTTCTGCTATCTCATTGCTCGTCAGTCGCTCTCCGTTGCCAAACTCGTCCTTCATCCTCAGAGCGTCCACCACGGTGACTATGCAGTCGAGCCTTGCGAGGCCATCCTTCCAGTAGCGTGGCTCCATGGTAGGGATGGAGCAGATGGTCTGGGCTATGGGGGCAGGTTCGCAGATGCCGCTTGCCTCTATGACGATATAGTCAAACTTCTGCATGGCAGCTATCTCGCTGAGCTGCTCCACGAGGTCCATCTTCAGAGTGCAGCAGATGCATCCGTTCTGCAGGGCTACGAGGCTCTCGTCCTTTTGTCCCACCACACCACCTTGCTCTATGAGTGCGGCGTCGATATTCACCTCTCCTATGTCGTTGACGATGACGGCAAATTTTATACCCTTTTCATTGCTGAGTATGCGATTGAGCAATGTGGTCTTTCCGCTGCCGAGGTATCCTGTCAGCAGCAGCACAGGTAAATTTCTCATTGTTCCTATGTGTGTTTTGATTTATAAGTTATACTGTTTTGATTGCGATGCTTTTCCCCCTGGTGTACCTTGGGGCGAAGGTGGCATCTTGCTTTATCGGTGCAAAAGTACGCTTTTCTTTTGTGTTTCGCAAGCATTTAGGGGGATAATTGCATTTTTTTATATGCTCCACTCTTTGCGGCGAAGGTCATAGTTGGTCGGTGTGGCATGTCACTGCCTTCTTAGTGCAATCCTTTTTAATTCAGCATGTTTTGTATTTCAGAACCATTAAAAATTGTGTCCGTATGGTGAAAACACGTCCAAATGGTAAAAAATATAACGTTTTATTGTTTACAATTCGAAAAATCAACCTATCTTTGCACATGGTTGTGGCCAATGCAAGGCCTTGACTTCCTAAATAATAATAACATAGATATACAAATTCTTGAAAACTTTCTGCTTATGAAATCATCTAATCAGAACATCTGGGGCGCACTTTATCTCGTGGCAGCCTTATTGCTCTCAGCATCATGCAGCGAATACAATCCTGACATGTCGGAAGGTAATCTCACGAAAGAAGAATATGAGAAGGTAATGGAATTCACCAAGAACTTCAAACTCCGATATGGGGAAATTGCGCCCGATAATGACTGGGGATTCGGTGAACTGGAAGTGAAAGGGAGCAGAGGAGTGAAAGGAACGAGAGGTGTGCTTGCCAATAAGAATGAATGGTTTGACAAGAATACTGGTCAAAGTAAAGATGGTGCTGTCATTCCTGGCATGCCTTCTGCGATAGATGGAAGATATATATTGAAAAATAGCGGAAGCGGAAAAGAAGTTAAGATGTACGACACTTACACCTCTTATGATGTGAACAACCAGATACCAGCTGGTGACGTCACCGATGAAGAGATAATATACGTTTCTGAATGGTTCCGTACTCATCCGAATCCTACTTCTCAAGCTGTGAATCTGAGAGATTTCTATGTCCAGAATGTTTCATGGGACTATGATAGACAAACATACCCTAATGGAGCCAAAGAAACTCATGTAAAATGGTTAGATGGCAATAATGCTCAACAGCAGCGTGAACTAAATTACCGCATGGATCACCTTTTGTGTGTGTCATACAGCAATTCTGACGGCAATCACATCTATAACATGAACAATGGCAACACAAACATGGCTGATGCCAACAAGACGTATGATGATATCAGTGCTGCAAATAGCACAGAATGCGGCCGTTTGTTTGAGTACAGAACAATGGAGCGCTACAAGTGTGATAATGGCGAACCAAATGTTACATCATTCAAAGTTCATAGCAGCGATGACAATCGTTATTTAACCAATTATGTTTTGGTGCATCTGGAGTTTACAGGTCCGAAGAGTGGTAAGCACTACTCTGGGGATTACTTGGCATTCGACTATAGTTTTGATGGTAACTCTGTTGGTGCTTCTGCAGCAAATAAAGAACCAGATGGCTACTACAGCAACTGGATTTTCAAGATATCTCCTGCTTACCCAACCACTACACCCGACCCAGAACACACCACCGAGACAAAGCGTGTGATGTGTGAAGACCTTGGCAACACATACGACTTCGACTTCAACGACCTTGTCTTCGATGTTTGCTATACATATAAAGACAAGACGAATATTACAGCCCACATCACCCTTCAAGCTGTGGGAGGTACGCTGCCTATCTATATTGGCACAGACACAGCAGACCCCACAAAAGAACTTCATTATCGTATGCTGGGCCAAGCATCCTCTTCTCCTATCAATGTTGCGGCAAGCAATGGTGTGACTCACTCACCTGTATCATTCACCATGTCTGCCACATCGACTGACCCCAATGAAATAATAATCTGTGTGGGTACATCTGGCAATGAGGCAACAGACAAGATTACCATCCTCCCTGTAAGCGGTAGGGGAAGCAGCCTTGCTCCGCAGAAGATATGTGTGCCTGACTCTACAAAATGGTTGAAGGAAAACATGCAGATAGAGCAGGGGTATACAAAATTCCAAGACTGGGTAAACAACTGTCTCTTATACAC
>CALZNR010000323.1 GCA_945827565.1 uncultured Prevotella sp. | reverse complement strand
CACACTGCATATCGTCGGCAGCGTCAGATGTGTATAAGAGACAGCCTATAAGTTTGTGGCTATCAACCACGACACCTCTGAACTGGACTATAGCGTGGTGAACACCTACTTGGAAGATGAGACGGGCATGGTGCTGCAAGAGGTGGATATGCTCTACAAAACCTATCTGCTGGGCGATGACGACTACCGTGGACTGCGACCAGGCTGGGAAGACAATAACAACTACGGTGCCAAGTACATGCAGCCCGATGTGATGCCACTCTATTTCGACACCATCACACCCACCCTGATAGCCGATAAGCAGTTGGTGCAGTGCCACTTCAAGCCCAAGGCGCTCACAGAAAACATTGATGTGTATCTCACCATCAAGAAGAAGGCGTTGGAAAACCCCTTCACCATCGACAGCGTACAGGCAGAAATGGCAGGCATCCCCATCTCCATGAACCTCTCTACAGGCTATATGGATATCACCAAAACAGCCAAACTGCCCTTCCGTATGGAGCGCTATGTGGATGGAGTGAAGCTGGAACCGCAGTATGACTCTGAAGGAAAGATGATCAACAGTGGTGATGCGCCCGAAAATACTGAACTGCTCTGTCATGGCAATATCGACTGTCCAGGCATTATCTACAATGCCGACCCCGAGGCACTCGACGGTCCGGGCATCATGCAGCTTGCCATCTACCTCACCATAGAGAGCAAACTGCCCGTCTATAAGCGCGACGAGAACGGCTATATTGTCTATGACGACCAGGGCAACATGGTGATTGAAGGCTATAACATCAAGAAGACTGCCAAGATGATTCAGGGAAAGATAAACCTGCACTACACCGTGAAAGAGGCAGACCTGCTGAAATATCTCGACGGCGGACGCTATGTGATAAAAAACAAGGATCACGCCGAACTTCATGTCAACGCCGACGTAGAGCTCAATGCCGATGAAATCATGTCGGCAGACAAAGAGGGCTTCGACCAATGGGTCAACGGAGGTTCCAAGGATATCGAGGTGGATATATGATGAAACAAGACAACAATAAAGCACAAAGAATATGAAACGAAAATTTGGGTTGAACACAGCATTGGCGGGCATGGCGCTCATGGCAATGGTCATGGCGGGATGCTCACAGTCTTACCCGGGCGAGACGTATGTCTATGACACCTCGGGCAATCCTGTCAACGAGGAGGGCAGGGGCGATGAGATGCCTGCCGAGGTAAGGGTGTATGCCACCAACCGCTATTTCTTCTCGGTGATGGCAGAGAGTGGCAAGAAATCGCCTCTCCTGAACCACGGTTCGGGCCCCATAGAGAAGCCCTCGAGTGGAGACACAGAAGAGGAGCAGTTGGACTTCTTGCGGCGCCTGCGCAACAAGAACTTCAATATCTTTGCCTTCAGATATGGCAAGAACGCACAGGGTCCGCAATCCACCAATGCCAACCTGCAGATGACCACCAACGCTCAGCACTCGCCCAGCGCCTATTATGATGCCACGGGCGACCACGTGATAGTTGACAATCCCAAGGACTATCTGCATGGAATGTATGGCAGCATTGAGGCAGGAGCACCGCACGACCCCGAAACGGCCTACCGTTTTGTGCTCTATGATGTTCCCCTGCCTGCTCCCTTAGAGGATGGAGAGGGCAATCTGAACCCTGCCGCCCGCCGCGACTCCACCACCCTCTACTATCCCACCATGTATCAGGAAACGGGCTATAACTTCTTTGGCTACGCCTTCGACGATGCCAAGATTCTCAATCCCACGTCGGCCCGACAGGAAGACCATATCACCTACGACATCGAGATAGACGGTTCGCAGGATATTATGATGGGCTATGCCCCCGCACTGGGCGAGAGCGATAATACAATGGAGAAGGTGATACAGCAGCTCACAGGAAAAGACCCATCTAATGGGGAAATGGGAGATGAAGAGCTTAACACCGTCAAGGAGAGCGATGCCTACCTCCGCATTAAGAACAGCGGTACGGGCTATTCCGCCTACTCCTCACGCCGTGGCGTCCACCCCATCATTGAGCTCAAGCACTGTCTCACCCGTTTCAACTTTGCCGTGCGCCCCGCAGCCTCCACCGCAGTAGATGTGGTGATAGACTCCGTGCTGGTGTGGTCGCCCTATCAAGGCACTGTAAGGGTGGCAGCACGCACCAACTCCTTTGAAGAGCTGCGCAATGCACAGTTTGCCGTGTGGAAGAACGATGAGGCCGACAGGTTTAAGTTCACCTCAGACACCACCTTCTCCACCCCCACCTATAAGTGGTTGGGTTTGAGAGGAGCGTCGGCCAATGGCTACGATAACTGCGGCCCCATGGAAGATTTTGACATGGGTGTCTTGGTGGATGAAGAAGGCAATCCTATCGACGAGGCAGGCAATCCGATTGAAGGTCCCAATTTGGGACTGGTGCCCTACACCATAGATGCCAAGTCTGGTCAGCGTGTGCCCTATAAGTGGAGCATTATGGATTTCGAAAAACGCCCACAGCATAATTTTGACGGTTCGCTGATGGTGCCCGAGACCGATTCCATTGCCATTATGATATGCTGGCATCAAGCCACTGCCAACCGTGAAACGGTGGATGGCAGCGATGGTACTGTCACCCGTCCCAAGGTGGTTTACAACTCCACCATGTAT
>CALZNR010000322.1 GCA_945827565.1 uncultured Prevotella sp. | reverse complement strand
ACCTGATGTTCTTCACCATCATCGCTGTCATCCTGTCACTCACCGTTTATAATCTATGGACTTTTTCATCAATCTTCTGATAGACTATGGCTACATGGGCATGCTGCTGGCAGCCTTTCTGGCAGGTAGTTTCTTCCCCTTCAGTAGCGAGGCAGTGATGATAGGACTGCTTGCCGCCGGACTGGACCCCACCCCTCTGTGCATCTATGCCACCGTGGGCAATGTGCTGGGCGGTATGTTCAACTATGGCGTGGGCCGTATGGGCAAACTGGAATGGGTGGAGAAATACCTGCATGTGAAGAAGAAAGACCTGGACCGTGCCGAACGCTTCATGGGAGGCCACGGTGCATGGATGGGTTTCTTTGGATTTGTGCCGTTACTGGGTAGCGCCATCACCATCATGCTGGGATTTATGCGTGCCAATCTGCTCATCTCGTTTGTGAGCATCACCATCGGCAAGGCCCTGCGCTATGTCATACTGGCGTATGGCATGGGACTGATTATCCCGTAAATGTTCGTTAAAAGCGTTTGAAACGTCGGATATATAACGAATAATTCGTAACTTTGCAAATTGTAATCTTCACCTGTGCAGCATGAAAGAAAGCAAAGACAGGCTAACAGACAAAAACAGACAAACAATACGAGGAAACACCATCAAAGGAAATATAACAAAATCAATAGACTTACAAATGAAAACCTTTAGACTTGTAGATAACGCGCTGGGCTGGCTCACTTTTTTTATCGCCGCCTTCGTGTATTGCTCTACTATCGAACCAACGGCCAGTTTCTGGGACTGTCCCGAGTTCATCACCACAGGTTACAGATTGGAAATCGGACATCCACCTGGAGCACCTTTCTTCATGCTGACCGCCAACCTTTTCTCACAGTTTGTGAGCGATCCTTCACAGGTGGCACGCATGGTGAACACGATGAGTGCGCTCCTTTCTGCAGCCACCATCCTGTTCTTGTTTTGGAGCATCTCACATCTCACTCGCCGACTGATTACCAACAGCACCGACGAACTGTCGTGGGGAAAGATAATCACCATTGAGGCAGCTGCCCTGGTGGGTTCCTTGATATACACCTTCAGCGACACCTTCTGGTACAGTGCCGTAGAGGGCGAGGTATATGCCTACTCCTCTGCCTTTACCGCCGTGGTGTTCTGGCTGATACTCAAGTGGGACGAGCACGCCGACGAGCCTCACAGCGACCGCTGGCTGGTGCTCATCATGTACATGACAGGACTTTCCATTGGCGTGCACCTGCTCAACCTGCTTTGTCTGCCTGCCATCGTGCTGGTATATTACTACCGTAAATATCCCAACAACACAGGCAATGCCGACCTTCGTGGTTCGCTCATCGCACTGGGCATCTCGGTGGTTATCCTGGCAGCAGTGCTCTATGGAGTGGTGCCGGGCATTGTGCGTGTGGGCGGCTGGTTTGAACTGTTTTTCGTGAACACCTTGGGAATGCCTTTCAACACGGGCGAGATTATCTACATCATCCTTTTGGTTGCATGTATGATTTGGGCCATCTACGAGACCTATCAGACCAAGAACCTGAAGCGCGGCAATATCGCCTTCATCACCTCCATAGCCATGCTGGGCATCCCCTTCTATGGCCATGGCATCCTCTCGGTAATTATTGGCATCGTGGTGCTCACCATCCTGTGGTTTGTGCTGAGATGCAAGATAGAGAACAAGCCTCTCATCAGTGCACGCATCAAGAACACCTCACTGCTCTGTATGCTGATGCTGATGATTGGCTATTCCACCTATGCCGTTATCGTGATACGCTCATCTGCCAATCCTCCCATGGATCAAAATTCACCTGAAGACATATTCACCTTGGGTGAGTATCTGGGACGTGAGCAGTACGGCCAGCGCCCCTTGTTCTACGGTCAGGCATACACCTCACAGGTGGAACTGGAACAGCAGGGCAACGTGTGTGTTCCTGTGATGAGCAAGGGAGCACCCGTGTATCAGCGCAAGGAGAAGGGGAGCGCCGAAGAGAAGGATTCCTACTTTGTGGTGCGCACCAAGGATGAGTACAAATATGCACAGAACATGCTGTTCCCACGCATGTACAGCGGTTCACACTCCTCACAGTACGAGAGCTGGATGGGCGGTGTGGAAGGCAACAACGTGCAGTACGACCGCTGTGGTGAGATGGTCACTGTGAAGGTGCCCACCCAGTTGGAAAACATCCGCTTCTTCCTTTCCTATCAGTGCAACTTCATGTACTGGAGATATTTTATGTGGAACTTTGCCGGGCGACAGAACGACATACAGGGCAACGGCGAACTGGAAAAAGGCAACTGGATTACTGGTTTCGACTGGTTTGACAACTGGCGTTTGGGCGACCAAAGCATGCTCCCCGACAGTTTGAAGAACAACAAGGGACACAACGTGTTCTACTGTTTGCCTCTGTTGCTGGGTCTCATCGGACTGTTCTGGCAGTCGCTGCGCAAAGGACAGAAGGGCATCCGCCAGTTCTGGGTGGTATTCTTCCTGTTCTTTATGACCGGACTTGCCATTGTCATCTACCTGAACCAAACTCCCGGACAGCCTCGTGAGCGCGACTATGCCTATGCTGGTTCATTCCTGTCTCTTATACACATCTCCGAGCCCACGAGACAGGCAGAAAT
>CALZNR010000321.1 GCA_945827565.1 uncultured Prevotella sp. | reverse complement strand
ATTTCTGCCTGTCTCGTGGGCTCGGAGATGTGTATAAGAGACAGTTATAATACAGCTTGATTTCTTTCAGCTGGTTTTCAATATCACCATTGGGAATCAGAGTCTTTGTACATCTTATCTCTTTCTTCTTATAGTCCAAGCTGTAGAGTAGTATGGGGATTTCTGCCTTGAGTGCGATATAATAGAACCCTTTTTTCCAATCAGCATTCAACGAACGGGTTCCCTCTGGTGACACACACAGCCTGAAAGTCTTCATGTTTTTCGCAGTTTCTGCCAGAGTGTCTGTCAACTTCGTGTGTTTGGAGCGCCATACAGGAATCCCGCCTATCTTTTTGAAGAAAATGCCGAGTGGTCCTACAAACCATTCTTTTTTCATCAAAAAGTTACACGGAAAATGCTCTGCTACGCTATACAGTTCGCCAATGATGAAGTCGAAATTACTTGTATGGGGAGCCAAACAAATGATGAATTTGTCGGGATGCTCCTCTGTGATGATGGTTTTCCAGCCCATTTGTCGGTAAAGAATCCATCTGCACAACTTATGCCACATGTGAAAATATCAGTGTAGGTTGTTTATCTGATCTATTATATTTGAAACGTCAGTGTCAAAATCCTTGATGAGACACTGGAAGTACTGTTTTGCCTTTACACCCGGTTCTACGTGAGACACTCTACAAAGGTATTCACTTTGGGTTTTCAAGATGCTGTAGAGCAGAGCTTCTACATTGCCCATATCCACAGAGTCGTACAATGATTGTGCAATGCTCTCTGTAAGAAGACTTTCGCAGACTAATTTAATCTCCTTTTTTAAAATTCGTTTGTTTGCCATAGCCTATGGTTTAAATGAATGTGATTTCTAATTTATTTCAAAGATAACACATTGTTTTTGTATCAGCAAATAATTGATTGTTTTATTTAACTATTTTTCTTTTTTTGGTTCCTGTTTGCCGTAAATTGTTTAATTTTGCAGCGAATACGAATTTGAATTTTGTTTATATAATTTGTGTTTTATGGAAATAAGCAGATTACAGTCAGAAAGAAACAACTATCAGCCCAAATTGCCAAAGGCACTTCAGGGCGCAGTAAAAATCGCAGAAGGAGAGAAAACCTGTAGCGTGGATAATCAGGAAGATATCAAAGCGCTCTTCCCTTGTACGTATGGATTGCCTATCGTGAGGTTTGAACCCAGCGATAAGGAATTTGACACAAAAATCAATGTTGGTGTGATATTGAGTGGCGGTCAGGCTCCTGGTGGACATAATGTGATAACAGGATTGTTTGACCAGATTAAGAAATTGAATCCAGAGAACCGCCTGTATGGCTTTATTTTGGGACCTGGTGGACTGGTGGATCATAACTATATGGAACTGACGGCTGATATCATTGACCAGTATCGTAATACTGGCGGCTTTGATATGATAGGCTCTGGAAGAACAAAACTGGAAAAAACAGACCAGTTTGAAAAAGGACTTGAGATTATCAAAGAACTGGATATCAAGGCAATCGTTATTATTGGAGGTGATGATTCAAATACCAATGCTTGTGTCTTGGCAGAGTATTATGCACAAAAGGGATGTGGAGTGCAGGTGATAGGATGCCCAAAAACCATTGACGGTGACTTGAAAAACGAGCAGATTGAAACTTCATTTGGCTTTGACACCGCAACGAAGGTATATTCTGAACTTATTGGAAATATAGAGCGTGACTGTAACTCTGCACGTAAATATTGGCACTTTATCAAGGTGATGGGAAGAAGTGCAAGTCATATTGCACTGGAATGTGCATTACAGTGCCAGCCTAACGTTTGTTTGGTTTCTGAAGAAATTGAGCAGAAAGACATGACCTTGAATCAGGTCGTAGAACAATTGTGCGAGGCAATTGCATACAGAGCATCTCAAGGCAACAATTTTGGTACGGTTATCATACCTGAGGGACTGATAGAGTTTATTCCTGCTATTGGCAGACTGATACAAGAACTCAATGACCTGTTGGCTGCTCATGGCAGTGAATACAAGGACTTGGACAAGGATAGGCAACGTGAATATATTATCAGTCACCTTTCTAAGGAAAATGCAGCTACCTTTGAAACTCTGCCCGATGGTGTGGCAAGACAGTTGTCTTTAGACAGAGATCCGCATGGAAATGTGCAGGTGTCGCTCATTGAAACAGAAAAACTGTTGTCTGATATGTGTGAGAACCTTCTTAAGGAGTGGAAGAAAGAGGGTAAGTATGTTGGCAAATTTGCCGCTCAGCATCATTTCTTTGGATATGAAGGTAGATGTGCTGCACCTTCAAATTACGATGCTGACTATTGCTATGCTTTGGGAGCAAGTGCTGCCCAGCTGATTGCCAATGGGAAAACAGGCTATATGGCTATTGTGAAAAACACTATAGCTCCTACCAACGAGTGGATTGCAGGTGGAGTGCCCATCACCATGATGATGAACATGGAGAAACGTAACGGAGAGATGAAGCCGGTAATTCGTAAAGCATTGGTTGATTTGAATGGCAAGCCATTTAAAACCTTTGCAAGCCACAGAGACAAGTGGGCCAAGGAAACATGTTATGTATATCCTGGTCCTATCCAGTACTGGGGACCCTCATCTGCTGTCTCTTATACACATCTCCGAGCCCACGAGACAGGCAGAA
>CALZNR010000320.1 GCA_945827565.1 uncultured Prevotella sp. | reverse complement strand
TGTTTATGACGATGGTGTGCTCGTCATTTTTCCTGGTGTCTCCTCAGATGCTGCATTTGGGGAGCGTTTTAGGATACTCGTTGGCGGCACTTTTCACAATAATTGTGACGGGCGTATTTTTAAGAAAAGCCGTATGTGCGCGTAAATGATGAGGCCGTTGTAAGAAATTTTATTCATTCAAAAAGCATATAAGAATATGAAAAGAAGTATCGTTTCACTGTGTTTGTTGTTTATCACCATTGTTGCTAATGCCCAGTTTGAAAAGGGAACTAAATATGTAGGCTCTTCGTTATCTGGAGCGAGTCTGAGTTATAATGGTTCTGACAAAGGCTGTTTCGGTCTTCAAGCAAAGGCAGGTTATTTCTTTCAAGATGATTGGATGGTTACGGCTCAGTGCTCGTATGACAAGAAGAATGATGTTCCTGCCAGTTATAGTTTAGGAGGTGGCATACGTTACTACATTGTGCAAAATGGGCTGTATTTGGGCGCAACGGCAATACTCAAGCATTATACAACTGATTTTAACGATTTTATGCCAGGTGTGCAAATCGGCTACTCTTTCTTTTTGAATAAGTCAATAACCGTAGAACCGGAACTGTTCTATGATCAATCGTTCAAGAATCATGGTGATTACAGTACGTTTGGTGTAAGGATAGGTTTGGGCATATATCTCTGATTTTTCCCATGTATGTGTTTCGGTTCTTGTTGTACGAACTGAACTGTGTGGCTTAAATATACGAGTGTAAACCTAAGTGGATATTGGAAAGATTTTTAATTCTATATTTTTAGTTTTATGTTAAGTGTAGAAGAACTTACGGATGCTTTGATAGACTTGTCGTTTGCAGAAGATATTGGTGATGGAGACCATACTACTCTATGCTGTATTCCGCAGGATGTGATGGGAAAGTCGCAGTTACTGATTAAGGAAGATGGCATATTGGCTGGTGTTGAGGTGGCCAAGGAAGTGTTTCGCCGTTTTGACAATACCATGCAAGTAGAAACTCTGAAGCAGGATGGTGATAAGGTAAAAAAAGGAGATGTTGCGATGATTGTTACTGGCAAAGTACGCTCATTATTGCAGACTGAGAGGCTGATGCTTAATATTTTGCAGCGCATGAGTGGAATAGCTACGATGACGAATCGCTATGTTGAAAAACTTGAGGGTACCAAGACCAAAGTGCTTGATACAAGAAAAACTACTCCTGGTATGCGTATGTTGGAAAAACAGGCTGTAAAGATTGGTGGTGGATGTAATCACAGAATAGGGCTTTTCGATATGATATTGTTGAAAGACAATCATGTAGATTTCTCTGGTGGTATAAGTAATGCCATTCACCGTTGCCATGAATATCTAACAGAAAAGAAACTGAACTTGAAGATTGAGATAGAAGTGCGTAACTTCGATGAGTTGCAACAGGTGTTGGATTGTGGCGGAGTGAATAGAATCATGCTGGACAACTTTTCTGTGGCAGACACTCGCAAGGCGGTTGAGATAATCAATGGTAAATACGAAACAGAGTCAAGTGGTGGCATCACTTTTGACACCATTAGAAGTTATGCTGAGTGTGGTGTAGATTATATCTCTGTCGGTGCTCTTACTCATTCTGTCAAAGGACTGGATATGAGTTTTAAAGCCTGTTAAAGAAAACTTGCCTATCTGTGATATAAGGATGGGGGAAGCAGCTTCTTCCGCTGGTTTTGTGTGCGTTCCCTAACGTATTTATTTCTTCTGTAGAGTCGTTATGAAAATACTGTTTCAAATAGTTCTGCTCGTTTGTACTTCATTGTTGCCAACCTTGAATGTGTTGGCATGTACCAATCTCATAGTTGGAAAGAATGCCAGTGTAGATGGTTCTGTGTTTTGCACGTATAGTTGCGATGATTATGGCATGTTCCGTAGATTGGACTATTATCCTGGTGCGGTACATTCAAAGGGCGAATGGGTGGATATTGTGGACCTTGATACACATCAACCTCATGGCAGCATACCGCAGGCTTCAGAAACATATAAGGTTGTGGGAAATATCAATGAACATCAAGTCACAATTGGAGAAACTACCTTCGGCGGAAGAGAGGAAATGGTGGATTCAACAGGATTGTTTGATTACGGTTCCTTGATGCTCATGGGTTTGCAACGCTCCAAGACTGCCCGTCAGGCCATATCTGTTATGACATCACTTGCAGAAAAGTATGGATATAACAGTGAGGGGGAAACGTTTACTATATGCGATGCTAATGAGGTCTGGATTATGGAGATGATGGGATGTGGTCCAGGTAGTAAGAGCGTGGTGTGGGTTGCATTGCGTGTGCCAGATGATGCAATATGTGCTCATGCAAACCAAAGCAGAATACGTACTTTCAATATGAAAGACAAACGGAATGTACTTTATTCCAAGAATGTGGTGTCGTTTGCAAAAGCACGTGGCTGGTATTCTGGTAAAGATGAGGATTTTAGTTTTTGTGAAGTGTATGCTTTTCCTGATTTTGGAGGACGAAGATATTGTGAGGCGCGTGTTTGGAGCTTCTTTAATCACTTTTCGGAAAACATGCAACGTTACCTTCCATACGTAGAAGGGAAAAAAGAAGGTGCAGAGCCTTTACCTCTATGGATTGTACCCAACCTGTCTCTTATACACATCTGACGCTGCCGACGATATGCAGTGTGT
>CALZNR010000319.1 GCA_945827565.1 uncultured Prevotella sp. | reverse complement strand
TTCTGCCTGTCTCGTGGGCTCGGAGATGTGTATAAGAGACAGGGGCACCATCTACATACTTGTCCTCTTTGTTGGTGAACTCATGCTGCCAGCGCTGGTCGGTAAACATACCGTATGCCACGAAGCCCTTGATGTGCACCCAATCGCCAAGCAGAGGCACAGCCCAATAATCAGGCAAGGCAATACGCACCTGCGGCACAGGACGGGCGTTGATACCAAAAGTCTGACCGCCCGACGAGAGTTGCTGGTTTTTCAGTTCCATGGGATATTCTTTGCTTCCCACTGTCACCTCACCCTTCAGCCAGCGCAGGGTGGCATAGCATTGCTGCACCACCACGGCCGAAGTGTAATGATGTGCCACTGCCACATCCGCACCATAGCCCCACGCCCACTTGCGTGCCGAGTCTGCCTGTACTGGTCTTTCCACACCAACCATCAAATAGCCGTTGGCCGACTGCAACGAACTTAGTCCGTACCTGTTGGCGTTCAGCCACAGAGGGGTATTGCCTTCCGAGAGCGATGCCTGCATCTCCACGTGATAGTTCACGCCAGAGGTCATTCTTTCAGCCCATTTCTGCGCCATCGCATGCAGTGCACATCCCATGCTCATCAGCACGCAGCACACTATTGTACGCCATTTCATTCTGTTTATCATTGTCTAAAGTGGTCTTTACAAATTTACATCTTTGGGCGATTACCCGTATAGGCTTTTCTCTCAACAACAACTACCCGGATTTAAGTAAAAAAGGGCATCCTGCACTTCACAGCGACAGATGCCCTCATTACCATACATAGAGTAGTCTAATAATAATTTTTGAATATATGTAATCAGTAGTTGTTTTTTCTTGCTTCAGAACTCTCTATCCATTCATCCGTCAAGAATTGCTTATCTTGGCAGATTGAATGCCTTGGTCATCTCTGCCATCTGCTCGTCACTCATGCCCTCGGGCTCATAACCCATACATTTGGCATTGATATATATCTTGGCACTCTTGGAAAGCACATCAATCTGGTCGAAAGCATCCATCACGTCCAAGCCTTTGGCAAATACGCCATGCTTCTCCCACATCACCACATCGTAGTCTTCCAACTCGCGGAGAGTGGCGTCGGCAAGCTCGTTGGAGCCTGGCAGGGTGTAAGGCACAATGCCCAAACCTAACGGACAGAAAGCCTTGGTTTCAGGAATCATTGACCACAGAATCTTAGTAAGCACATCCTTGCCCAGGAACTTGGGATTATGGCTCATTGCCACCAATTCGATAGGATGGGTGTGCACGGTGGCTTTGTAGGGCGAGCCACTCTCAATAAGGTGAGCATGCACTGTGAGGTGAGAAGGCAACTCACTGGTGGGCATCACGGCATTGTCTGCGATAATCACATAACTTGCACAATCGTCAAGAATACGAATAATGCTGCCATTGTCCATAGGCCAACGTGCCAAGTCACGCATACGCTTGCCCGTGCCCTTACAATAGAAGTAGCATCCCTTCAAGGCAGGCAGGGTAACACCAATGGATTTTACTTCGCTGATCGCTGACATGTTGCGTATTTCATCATCCACATAATCGGTGACGTTGACGGTGATGTTTCCACCATTACGCTCTGCCCAACCGTTCTGCCACAAATAGCCAGCCACTTCAGCTATTTTCATCACTTCAGCCTTCAAAGCTGATCTGTTGTCTAATATACTGCTCATGTATTTAAAGTTATTTCAGAAATGTTTTTCAAAGTTGTGTGATGCAAAGGTAAATGTTAAAGGGTAGCGCAAACCTTGTTTTTTGATTTTTCAACCTATAATTTTTGACTTCTCATTGACTTGTGTCAAAGAAAGCACTTCATGGCAGACCCATAGGGAGAACAGATGCCACCGCACTTCAGGAAAAAACAGATTGCATTTTTGCGTTGTCTCAAAAAAATTGTCTAAATTTGCATCCCATGAAAGAAACCGAAAAACAGGTAATCTGGAACGAAAATGTGGTGATTGCCGATGCCGACTATATAGATAAGGTGGCTTTCAACCTCATTGTCAACTTCGAGAGAATGCTCAACAGGCGCATCCCACAAGCCGATTTGGCACGATGGATTGACTGCATTGCACTGGACGGAGGCATCCGCGAGGGCGATAACCACGTACAAGTGATTCTGGTGCACGCCAAGCAACGTGAGGCACTTGCCAACTTCCGCCCTTCTCACTACGACACAGAACTCAACGGCATGGCTTTCAAAGACCATCTCGGAGAGTTTGCCATCAGTGCCTTCCCCACCGAACCGTTAGTGACACAACAGGAGTTTCTGCTCGACATACTGAGCATGGCATGTGCCCAAGAATGTGTCAAGCGCATCATGTTGATTGCCGACACCTCGCAGATGTTAGACAAGGTGAAGGGCATGCTCAAGACTGTGGACGACGAGAAAAAACGAATCACCCTGTTTGACATGCAACCACTGACACCCGGTCCCTACCGACAGGAGATTTTAGGTTACTCACTGATGAATGCCATGGGCATCAGGTCAGAAGAGTTCAGCAAGGCGCAGTAGGCTCCGCATGTAAAGGTTATTATCTGAGACATACAGGCCGCACACCCCTGCTCGCTCTGTCTCTATCAGAAAATTGGTAGCATATAAAAAGAAAAACATAAAAACTTTAAAAAACAATGGGAAAAGTACTAATG
>CALZNR010000318.1 GCA_945827565.1 uncultured Prevotella sp. | reverse complement strand
ATAATTGTGTTTCACCTCCTTATACTTGTTGCTTGTGCTTTCCTTAGCTATAGTATATCTCTTGTGATAAGTGTACTGGGCATCAAACTCACCCACGGCCATTATCCATTGTTCCAGTGTACGCTCATAGCTATATTCCTCGGCGAAATCGGTATGAGGATTTTCATGATAGAATATGGTGAGCCACTGGGCAAAACTGCCGGTTCTCAATTCCGTTCTAATCTCTGAGCGGCATTTCCCAGGAATATTCTTACCGTCAGCAAGCAATAGGCCTGATGATAACCTGTATTTCGGTGTTCCACCAAGTATCACGCAAAAGCGGTAAGCAGCCACCCTCAAGTCATACGCTCCCAGACGTTCCCTATTCTCCTCGCTGTTCAAATCAAAACAACGCACAGCCTCATTTTTTTGTTCAAACCATCCGTGTAGTTGGGCAAAGAACTGAAACCGTCCATTCACATCGGCAAACTCAGAGACCTTATCAGCAAAATCCTCATCACTTAAATTCTGCCATTCCAAGAGTTTTTCGCTTAACAGTTCACCTACTGCCTCTGGTGTATGGGCATCTTTTAAATCATAGGCGGCAGATTTATCGATATTGTACAGCACTTTATAGGCCAAATGCTTGGAATACTCCTGTCCGTCTGTCAATATTCTCAATGATTCGCATGCCATCATGTCTGAATGAGAATACATCCACGACAATAGGCGACCATCGCATAAGCTATGCCATAGATCTTCGTTTAGTTCTTCATTGCCAAAGGTTTGCACTATTTCACTCAACGTGGAGGAAGGATATTGAGGTATGAACGGCAATTCATCATCCAATTCATAAACGCACCTTGCCACTGCCACCTTACCATCTATCTCGTTCTTCTTGGCAAAATAGTCACGCATACGTGCCACATTACACTGGGAATGAGACTCTACATAAAGCCACAACGAATCGTTTGGATTGCGCAGTGTGATGGCATATTCCTCTGAATATTTCATCAGAGAAATGACAATGCTCCGCACATCATCGCAAAGATTTCCGTGCAAATCCTTGTAGGGATATGTTGGCTCCATAGCATACACCGCAGCCATCAGTCCGGCCTGCTGGTCGTGCGCATATCTGTTGGTCACAATATCCTTTATCAATGTACTCAACTTGTTGTTACCAGAGACTTCCAGCCACTGTGTAATTCGGCCGCTATACAGGTAACCCCTTGCTATACTTTCATTTTCCATCAGCAAGGGAATAAGTTCGTGCACATTCTCTGCCACAAGATTTCTGTCGGGATCAACCACAAAACTCTTGTACTTGAGCCATGGTGAAGCCGTGTTTACTTCTGGAGAGCCACCCTCGAACCACTGTTCCACTTCGGTATAAGTCCACCGATATGCTGGATTTACAGAAGTCAACCCTTGTATAATCATGCGCACACGCTCGGGCATCTCTTTTATTCCAGGAAGTCTTCCTTCGCTCTTGCGCTTCATCATGTCGCGCTCATTGGTATTCATCGGCTTCTGTCCCAACCATATTGCCAACAAGGTCATGCCCAGTGAATAATAATCTACAGCAGGTGTTATCTCCACTTCACCGTCAATAACGTCTGTGTACATTTCAGGAGCAGCATATATGGGGGTGCGTGCCTGACTGGTTCGGTGTGTCTGCTTATCTGACTTGAACAATGATGAGATGCCAAAATCGGCCATTACGACTTCTGTACATTCTTCATCTCTAAAGAACAGGTTGCCTGGCTTGATGTCTTTATGAATCACCATATTGTTATGGCAACATGCCACTGCAGCTGCAGCCTGTAGGGCTATTCTCCTAAACTGTTTTTCATCGCCATTTACGCAATAATCACTCAGAGTGCCTCCTCTGAGATATTCCATCAGTTCGTAATCTCGAGATTTCCCATCAAAATAGACTTTACCATAATCATAAAGTCTGACAATCATTTCAAAGTTGATATTTGCAATAACCTTCAGCAAAGGCTTCTTGACATTGAATGTTGGATAATATACCTTCAACACATAATCATTGCCATCTCTTCTGACCAAGAATACTTGTGCCTCGCCAGAATTGTCACTGAGACATCTCTGCACTTCAAATTCTTGATCTTTGATGGAAATAATCTCAGGTTTCACTGCACTATTCTCCACATCGGACGACACATAATCCGGTGCAGAGTATTGTGTAGTTGTGCTATTTTTCAGAGTCTTATCCATTTTGCGATTCGTCGTCTTTGATTTGATCCAAGTTTGCCTTTCCCAATATCACCCATTTGCCCCCCAAATGAGGTTTTGCACATCCACACGGACTGCTGTGCATTGCGTGTTTATAGTTGCACACCCATGCCACTCTCACCCCCTTGGGTTTACTTGCCATCGCATAATTTCTTGCAATAGCAGGAGAAGGCGCAGGAGTTACCGCAAATTTTTCTAACAACGCTGTTAACAAATCCATTTTCTCAGCTTTTTTCCGTGTCAATTCCTCTGCCGTCATTCGCTCAGAACCAGCCTCAGATTTCATCTCATTGTTGGCGCCATCTTTTTTTAGCAATTCAAAAACACGAGCTCTCAATTGCTGATTTATCTCCTCGCGCCGCTTATCTGCAACGGAAGTATAGGGCAAGCATTTATCCAAACGATTGAGTTCATCACTTACAGCCATCAGTTCTTGAACTT
>CALZNR010000317.1 GCA_945827565.1 uncultured Prevotella sp. | reverse complement strand
TACACACTGCATATCGTCGGCAGCGTCAGATGTGTATAAGAGACAGCAGCCATTGTTACAGCCATCGTGCTGACACAGACAATGGTTGCCAGCGATGTTGTGTTTGTATATAACACCAGTGAGAAGCAGGGGATGAAGATAGCCCTTGCCGATGAAAAGGGCAACTATGCAGAGGTGGGGCAGCTGTTCCAATCAGACTACGGACAGTGGGGCTCACAGAAAAAAATGTACTGTCCGATGATATGGAGCGGAGCAGAGGGCAGGGCAGTGGCTGTGTTTCAGGTCAACGACTTCTCGCCCTGCTTTGCCGTGGCAGTGAGCGATGACTGGGTGAACTGGCGACCGCAAGACTATCCGCACACCACCGTCAAGGGCTGTGTGGCTCCTGTGGTGGCACCCAATGCCAATGGCTCCTTTACGGTGGTGTTCAAAACAGCGCAGGTCAGCTACCGCAAACTTACTGCCGATGCCCAGGTGAGGCATTTTACAACCGATGTGCCTGCCACACAGCAGGAGTATGAGCGAATGAAACCCAAGCAAGACACCGTGACGGTGGGAGGCAAAGCCATCGTTGGCTACAGGATAGCACTGCCCAACGGATGGGCACAGCGCATACGCCAGCATTTTGCAGAGCAGGGAGAGAAACACCGTCGCACCCTGGTCAACCTGAAGAAAGAGGCAGAGACCATGGTGCTGCCCGAAGGCGAGGTGCTGCATGCCACGCTGAAGATAAAAGGCAATGAACAGAAAGCCATCAGCGACCAGCTGATAGGTGTGTTTTTCGAGGATATCAGTTATGCTGCCGATGGAGGCTTGTATGCCGAGATGGTGCAGAACCGCGACTTTGAATACTGTGCTGCCGACCACCGTGGGTGGAAGGCCACCACAGCATGGCATGGCTTCTCTACAGCAAAGATAGCCACCGAAACACCTCTCAGCAAGCATAACCCACACTATATGGTGATGGGTGCCGATACCCTTGTGAACGAGGGATGGGATGGCATGGTGGTGAGAAGTGGCGAGAAGTATCGCTTCTCCATCTACGCACGTGTGCCATCGGGCAAGAAAAAGAGGTTGGGCGTGGCGCTCATGGATGGCAACAAGGTGCTGGCACAGGCAGAACTCACCGCCAAGGGCAAGGAGTGGAAGGCCTATGAAGTGACCCTGCAGGCACAGCAGTCTGCCGACAAGGCAGTGCTACGCCTCGTTGCCGCCCGCAACACAGAGGTGCATGTGGATATGGTGAGCCTCTTTCCACACAACACCTTCTGCCATAGAAAGAACGGTATGCGTGCCGACCTGGCGCAGGCCATCGCTGATCTGCATCCCAAGTTTGTGCGCTTCCCCGGAGGATGTATGAGTCATGGCGACGGCATCGATAACATCTACCACTGGCACCACAGCGTGGGACCCCTCCACGAACGTGTGCCCGACCGCAACATCTGGCACTATCACCAAACAAAGGGCATGGGATTCTACGAGATGTTCCAGTTCTGCGAAGACATTGGAGCAGAACCGCTGCCCGTGCTGGCTGCCGGTGTGCCCTGCCAGAACTCATCGTGCAATGCCGAGGGCTTTGGCGGACAGCAGGGTGGAATACCCATGGAACAGATGCCAGCCTATATCGACGAACTGTGCAATATGATAGAATGGGCCAATGGCGACCCCGCCACCAACAAATGGGCTGCCATGCGTGCCGAGGCGGGGCATCCCGAACCTTTCCACCTGAAATATATCGGCATAGGCAATGAAGACATCATCTCTACCGTGTTTGAGGAGCGCTGCCTGATGATAGCTCGTGCCATCAAGGAGCGCTATCCCGACATACAGATATGCGGCACGGCAGGCCCCTTCCATGCTCCCTCGTCTGACTATGTGGAAGGGTGGCGGTTTGCCCATGCCAACAAGGATGTGTTCCAACTCATTGACGAGCATTACTACGAGAGCGTGGGCTGGTTTCTGACCAATGCCGACTATTACGACCATTACGACCGGCAAGGTCCCAAGGTGTATCTCGGAGAGTATGCCGCACGTGAGGGAAAGGGAGGCGTGAACTGTGCCTTGGCCGAGGCTTACCACCTGTGCAATGTGGAGCGCAATGGCGATGTGGTGGCAATGACCTCGTATGCACCCCTGCTGTCGAAGAACGGGCATAGCAACTGGAGCCCGGACATGATTTATTTCAGCAATACGGCGGTGCAGACCACAGCAAGCTATGAAACACAGCGACTTTTTGGCACCTATACAGGCAACAGATATATCACCAACACCCTTGAAGCAGACAGTGTGGTGCGCAGCAGGGTGGCTACCAGCGTGGTGCGAGACGCACAGACGGGCAAAACCTGTCTGCGTGTGGTGAATGTGCTGCCCAAGCCCTTGCAGCTTACCCTCAGCACTCCCCAGCTTGCTGTGGGCACCCGCGTCAGCTATGAAGGATTCAAAGGCAAGCCTGGCGACACACGCATAGAGCGCCTCAAGGGCACGGAACCCGTGCGCCAGGATGATGCACTCACCGTGACAGTGCCGGCGTATGGATTTGTGAATTATATTTTTTAGAAAACTTCTGGCTCCTCATCTTTCGCCCTTCTCCTTCTCTCACAAGAGGTGGAGAGGGGTTTTTAACCCAAAACGGTCATTAGCGTTATGATGATAACAACTTCTGTTTTTGAGAAGATGTGTTCTCG
>CALZNR010000316.1 GCA_945827565.1 uncultured Prevotella sp. | reverse complement strand
AGATTTCTGCCTGTCTCGTGGGCTCGGAGATGTGTATAAGAGACAGGGCTGTGAAAGAGTCTCACTTTGCCGAGGGGAAAATCAACGTGGCAGTGGTTCTGCTGAAGCACATCTCTAACTTCACCGACTTTGACATATTGGAGAAACATCCCGAGGTGCACCTCTACTACACCTACTGCGCTGAAGACATAAAGAAAGCAGACATCGTGATTCTCCCAGGTACCAAATCCACACTCAACGACCTTTATGAGTTGCGCCGTTCAGGACTGCATCATGCCATTGTCCAGGCCGCCAAGGCAGGAAAGACAGTGATGGGCATCTGTGGCGGTTATCAGATGATGGGCACAGAGGTGAGCGACCCCGAAGGTGTGGAGGGCAGCATACTATCGCTTCCTGGTCTGTCTCTGCTGCCTGTACGCACCGTTCTGCAGGGCGAAAAGGTGACCCGACAGGTGCACTTTACCTTCTTGAATCAACAAGCGGAAGAGTGTATGGGCTACGAGATACACATGGGTCAAACCATCATGGAGGGCGAAGGCACACCAGTGAATCTGCTAAACGATGGCAATACGGACGGTTGCGCAGTGAGTGAACGATGCTTTGGCACCTACATGCACGGCATACTGGACAACAATGCAGTGATAAACCACCTGCTTGCGCCCTACCTTCATAAGAGGAAGCAGCAGAGCACATTCAACTATAAGTCGTACAAGGAAGAGCAGTATGACGCCCTTGCCAAACGACTGAGAGAGCATATCGACATGGAAAAACTATATCAAATAATGCGCAACCATGATTGACGGACACGGCGATGATGCCTACCGCTACACACACATCAAGCACAACTTCAGTTCCAATATCTACGCAGAGGTGCAGCACACAGAACTGATGAAGCACCTGACGGAGGCAACCGACTGCATCAGGAACTATCCCGAACCAGAGCCTTTTGGTTTGGAGCAGCTGCTGTGTCATCATCATCACCTTCCACCACAGTGGGCAATGGTGTGCAATGGTGCCACAGAGGCCATCTACCTCATTGCACACTGCCATCAACACGCCCATTCTGCCATCGTGGTGCCCACCTTCAGGGAATATCAAGATGCCTGCAGGCTGCACCAGCACACCATCTCCTTCTGTAAGCAGGTGGGCGAAATGCCTCCACACGCCCAACTGCTGTGGCTGTGCAATCCCAACAACCCCACAGGAGAGACCACGGATGCCAGCATCCTGCGACAGATGATGGAGGAGCACCACGACACGCTGTTTGTTGTGGATCAGGCTTATGCCCCCTACACCGATGTGCCACTGCTTAACGAACACGACGTGGCAACACACTCCAACCTGATTATCCTGCAATCAATGACCAAGCAGTTTGCTGTACCCGGACTTAGAATAGGCTACATCCTTGCACATCCGAAAGTGATAGACCGTCTGCGCCTGTGCCGTGTGCCATGGACGGTCAATGCACTTGCCATTGAGGCTGCGCACTACCTGCTTGCCCATCAGGACGATTACACCATCCACAAGGAAACACTGCACAGCGAAATCACAAGGGTGGCACATGCCTTGGAGGCACTGGGCATCACCCACTCTGACACACGCACCAATTTTGCCCTCTTCACTTTGCCTCCCCACAGGGAAGCCAAGCTGTTGAAAGACTATCTGGCGGAAACACACCAGCTACTGATACGTGATGCGTCTAACTTTGAGACACTCAACAGCAGGCACTTCCGCATCGCAGCACAGTCGGCAGAAGCCAATGATCTACTCATCAAAGGAATAAGAGAATGGATATACTCATAACCTTGTTGCCACTCACGGTTGGCTGGTTGCTCGACCGACTTCTCGGCGACCCGGAACGACTGCCCCACCCCATTGTGTGGTTTGGCAAATGTATCGCTTTGTTGGAACATCGCTTCAATCGGGGAGTTCACCGCAGGTTCAAAGGCGCCATGGTCGCCTGGTTTCTCTCTGCAGGTGTTTTTGCATTGTCGTGGCAACTGTTCCAATGGCTGTCCCTCATGCCATGGCTCTCCCTGCTGCTGCAAGCCACACTGATATTCTACTGTCTGGCGGGTCACACCCTGGTCAAGGAGGTGAGGAACGTGTTCAAGGCTCTCGATCTTTCCTTAGACAAGGGAAGACAACAGGTGGGACGCATTGTGGGGCGCGACACCACCCATCTGTCAGCACAGGAGATACGTACCGCAGCCTTGGAGACACTGGCAGAGAATCTGAGCGACGGAGTGATAGCACCGCTGTTCTGGTATGCCCTTCTTGGCGTGCCTGGTATGCTGACCTATAAGATGATCAACACACTCGACTCCATGATAGGCTATCGCAATGCCCGCTACCGTGAATTTGGATGTGTGGCTGCACGTATAGACGATGTGGCAAACTATCTGCCAGCACGTATCACAGCACTGCTAATGGTTATCGTGGCTGGTCGCCCCCAACTGTTGTCCTTTGTGCTGCACTACGGCAAGATGCATGCCAGTCCCAACTCGGGCTATCCCGAAGCCGCCCTTGCCGGTATTCTGAACTGTAGGTTTGGCGGCACGCACAACTACTTTGGCGAGGCTGTATATAAGCCCTACATTGGCAGCAATCCACGCCCGCTCTGCACAGAAGACATGCACAGGGCCTGTCTCTTATACACATCTGACGCTGCCGACGATATGCACTGTGTAGAT
>CALZNR010000315.1 GCA_945827565.1 uncultured Prevotella sp. | reverse complement strand
AAAGCGAAAAAGTGAACAGTTTTCATGTCACTTTGATACTACACTGGTCAATAATCCAACCTTTTTAGGCTTGTAACTATTTGATAATCAGTATGTGTTTTAAAATTTTCGTTCTAACGCACGATCTCCCTCTGGGCTTCACTATAGCCCAGAACGCAATTAGAGTGGCTCAGAATGAAATTGCATAAATATGCAGTTTAACAATTCAAGGTCAATAAATAGATATTTTTAACAATTCAGCCATCATCAAAACAGAAAAAAAAAGTACCTTTGTCTGCAAGAAACATAACAGGAAAACAACAAGAATTATGACAATGCAGAAAACAAGCAAGAAGTACATGATGCTCATCGTGTGCCTGATAGCCACCACAGCTGCAATGGCGCAATGGCGTGCTGGTGTAACCGTTGGTGCAGCAAGCAACTCTCTGGACATTGACAAGCAATATCAGTATGACTGGCGCTATAACAACCGCTGGGGAATGGACTTCGGAGCAGTTGGACAGTACGACTTCACTGACTGGTTTGCCGTAAGGGCAGAACTGAACTACCTGCAACGTGGCTACAGCCAGCACCGCACCGGATTGAACGCTGGTACAGAATACAAGTACCGCCACAACTACCTTGTAATGCCCTTGATGGCATCCTTCTCCTTTGGCGGTGAGAAGCTACGCGGATTTGTCAACGGTGGCATCTACGGTGGCTATTGGCTTTCGGGCAGCGTGAAGGGAGGTTTCAAGGACCATGATGACGATGGAATTGTTCTGCCCATAGATCAGGACTATGACTTCAACAGCACGCGCGATAACCGCTGGGACTTTGGATATGTAGGCGGCATAGGCGTGGAATATCGCTGGGCCGCACACTGGGCCGCACAGGTGGAAGCAAGGTACTATTACAGCGTTACAAGCATCACAAAAGACTATATGCTTATAAAAGACGGCAGATACAACAGCACTGTATCATTGCAGGCAGGAGTGTTCTACATCTTTTAATCAAAACAAGCCACAAGAGAATCAATTACCATGAAACATCTATACACAGCAATATTGGCACTCGCCATCATCACACTTGCAAGTTGCAGGCAAGACAGAGAAGAACTCCTCTCGTATAACAACACAGCCAACATGATGGCTGCCAAAGAAAGTTATGGAGAACAGTTCAAAGTGATGTGGAACGCAATGAACACCAACTATGCAGCATGGGAGATAGAAGACATTGACTGGGACAACATCTACACCGCCTACTACCCTCGCTTTGTAGAACTCGACACTCTTGCCAGCAGGATTGACACTGACAGTCCTGACGCAGTTGACCGTGTCATCGAGATACAAAGCAAGGCACAGGCAATGTACGAGGAGATTCTCTCTCCCCTGCACGACGGACACATGACACTGATGTTCATTGACCCGCTGACGAAAGAGAGCTATGCCGTCTCTCCCGCCCATATACGCAATCAAGCACGACCAGACTTTGGCGAAGATGCCGCATGGGACTTGTCACACTACATAGACGTCACCAACGACATTGAAGCAGACAATTACATACAGATGTACCCCCTGATGGGAAGTCTGATAATGGACTGGCTTGTACAAGAGGCAGCGAAACTGCAAGAGGCTGCCGATGAATACGCAAGTGAGGAAACCCATACTGCCACAGAGGAAATAGAGCAATTCCAACGCATCTCCATGATTTCTACCATCAACAGAATACAGGAGAAATGCAGTAACGACCCATCATTATATAAAGATGTTGCCACAGCATATAACAACCTCATTGTGCCCAATCATCCCGCACTCGGTTACAGTCCGATCTTCGCGGATGAAGTGCCCGCAGACATGCTGCTCTTCATCACCAAAGACGGAATATGTTACATGCGAATCAGCAAATTTCTACTTGGTGAAGTGATGAGTGATGATCTGACAGGCATAGAGGCCATCATCGGACAGCAGTATCAGGATGCGTGGCAATCATGGCACAACACGATATACCAGTTGCAGAGAGAAGGCAAGCTGAAAGGTGTGATCTTCGACATGCGCAACAACGGCGGTGGAAGTACCGATGACTTCAAATATGTGGCAGGTTCTGTCATGGCAGGAAAGTGCGTATTAGGCACCATGAAATCAAAGAACGGCATAGGCCGACTGGACTATAGTCCTGCCGTGCCTTTCTACTTTGACTGTCACAAATCCAACACTGAGAGCATCACAGCCCCCATCATTGCCATCACAAACGTCCATTCGGTGAGCATGGCAGAAATGACCACGATAGCAGTGAAGCAGAAAGAGGGAGGAATCTCTCTGGGCACCACCACTTGGGGCGGATGCACCACGCTGATAACAAACGGAGATTATAGTGAGCTGACCGACTATGCCGGCACCTTCGGCGTGCAGGGAGAGACCCCCGTATTTGGCTACTTCCCATATCATCTATGCCTTTACACCGGAATGGGAGCGGCCGAAAGCAAGGGCTTCACACCCGACATTGAGGTACGCTACGATGCCGACCTCTACAATCAAACAGGGCGCGACAACCAGTTGGAGCGTGCGTTCCAGTATCTGCGCACCGGCAGATAATGGAACGGGGTGAATCATTTCACCGCTCAAAACAACATCTCTAAAAAAACGTCTTAGAAAATCATTTTAGGTAGGTTCTATAAATTAGCTTTGATGGGATTTTGTTCTATCTTCGAGCAGAT
>CALZNR010000314.1 GCA_945827565.1 uncultured Prevotella sp. | reverse complement strand
CTACACACTGCATATCGTCGGCAGCGTCAGATGTGTATAAGAGACAGTCAAAGCACAACTCAAGCCAACGCAAGGCGATGAAGCAGAGATCATCTTTTCTGCCACCATCGACAACGGATGGCACCTGTATTCCACAGAACTGGGAGAGGATGGTCCCATCTCGGCATCCTTCCATCTGAACAAGGCCGATGGCGTGAAAACAGTGGGCAAACTGATGCCGAGAGGTAACGAAGTATCGCAGTTCGACAATATGTTTGGCATCAAACTGCGCTTCTTTGAGAAGAAGGGTGCCTTTGTGCAGAAGGTGAAATTCACAAAGAAACAATACAGCATAGATTGTTATTTGGAATATGGCGCTTGCAACGATGAGATGTGTCTGCCACCATCGCAAGCTCCCCTGGTGACATCGGGCACAGCACCTGCCGTGGATGAGAAGGCAGGCAAGGCAGAGGCCGCCACACCAGCAGAGAACAAGGAGGAAACCGCTGTTACAGAAACAATCCTGACCGACAGTGTGAAAGCCGATGCCGACAGCACAGTGCAACAGGCAGCAGAAGGCAACCTGCAAAAATACTGGCAGCCTGTGGTGAAGGAGATGGAAGCCTTTGAAGAAAAGAATACAGAAGACTCGTTGTTCTATATCTTCCTTGCCGGACTGGCTGGAGGTTTCTTGGCATTGCTCACTCCCTGTGTGTGGCCTATTATCCCCATGACCGTGAGCTTCTTCTTGAAGCGTAATAAAGACAAGAAAAAGGCGGTGCGCGAGGCTGTGATTTATGGCATCTCTATCGTGGTGATTTATGTGTTACTGGGACTGGTGGTGACCATGCTCTTCGGAGCAAGTGCGCTCAATGCCCTCTCTACCAATGCCGTGTTCAACATCTTCTTCTGTGTATTGCTGGTGGTCTTTGCCGCCTCGTTCTTTGGCGCATTCGAGCTTACCCTGCCTTCTTCATGGAGCAATAAGATTGATCAAAAGTCAGAGAATACGAGTGGTATGCTCAGCATCTTCCTCATGGCATTCACGCTTACCTTGGTGTCGTTCTCATGCACTGGTCCTATCATTGGTTTCCTGCTGGTGGCGGTGAGTACGCAGGGCAGCATTCTGGCACCTACCGTAGGTATGTTGGGCTTTGCCATTGCCTTGGCCATACCTTTCACACTCTTCGCCATGTTTCCCAGTCTGCTCAAGGCTGCACCCAAGTCGGGTGGATGGATGAATGTGGTGAAGGTGGTGCTGGGATTCATCGAACTCGCCTTTGCCCTGAAGTTCCTCTCTGTGGCAGACCTTGCTTATGGCTGGCACATCCTTGACCGTGAGGTGTTCCTGTCGTTGTGGATCGTCATCTTCGGATTGCTGGGCATCTACCTGTTGGGCTGGCTCAAATTTCCCCACGATGATGAGGGCAACCGAACCAATGTGCCTCAGTTCTTCCTTGGCATGATTTCTCTGGCATTTACCGTTTATATGGTGCCCGGACTTTTGGGTGCACCCCTGAAGGCCATCAGTGCCTTTGCACCACCTATGAACACACAAGACTTTAACCTGCAGCACGCTGCCGTGGAACCACAATATACCGACTATGACGAGGGTATGGCAGCTGCCGCCCGACAGGGCAAGCCCGTGATGGTAGATTTTACAGGCTTCGGATGCGTGAACTGTCGCAAGATGGAGGCAGCCGTGTGGACAGACAGTCAGGTGGCTGATATCCTCAACAACGACTACGTGCTCATCTCTCTCTATGTGGACGACAAGACACCGCTGCCACAACCGATAACAGTGACAGAAAATGGGCAGCAACGCACCCTGCGCACCGTGGGCGACAAGTGGAGTTACCTGCAACGCATCAAGGTGGGAGCCAATACACAGCCCTTTTATGTGCTGCTCGATAATGAAGGACAACCGCTGAACACCAGTCGCTCGTATGACGAGGATATTCCAGAGTTTGTGAAATTCCTGCAAACGGGTATAGAGAATTACAAAAAATAAAACGCTGGTGATATGGAGCAAGTGACACGTGAGCGTATCATTGCACTGATGAAAAAGGAGGTGCTGCCTGCCATTGGATGTACAGAACCCATGGCAGTGGCGTTGTGCACTGCCAAGGCTGCAGAAACCTTGGGATGCACTCCCAAGGAAATCAAGGTGGCACTCAGTGGTAATATGCTGAAAAATGCCATGGGGGTAGGAATCCCCGGCACTGGTATGATAGGACTTCCCATTGCCATCGCTTTGGGGGCACTGATTGGTAAGTCGGCATACGGACTTGAGGTGCTCAAAGACCTGACCCCACAGAGTTTGAAGCAAGGTAAGGATTACCTGAAGGAACATACCATCGACATCAACCTGAAAAAAGACATCTCTGAAAAACTGTATGTTGAGGTAGCCTGTATCGCCAGCGGCCATACCGCAACAGTGGTGATAGCCCATAGCCATACCAACATCATCAGGGTGGAGAAAGACGGGCAGGTGATCTACAGCAACGACCTACAGCAAAGGGCCGCAGAGGTGGATGATGACATACAGTTGGACATGAGGATGGTGTATGACTTTGCCGTAGAGGCCCCCCTCGACGAACTGCTCTTTGTGAAGAAAACGATGGAATACAACATGAGGGCAGCAGAGGAGGCTATCAAGGGCAATTACGGTCATAACCTTGGAAAAACCATCGACCGGCCATTAGGACAAGGCATCTTCGGC
>CALZNR010000313.1 GCA_945827565.1 uncultured Prevotella sp. | reverse complement strand
ACACACTGCATATCGTCGGCAGCGTCAGATGTGTATAAGAGACAGCGACAGCCCCCTCGCCTATCTCACAGTGGTCGAGCAGAGTGGCTCCCATGCCTATCAGCGCACCATCATGGATGGTACAGGCATGCACCGTGGCATTGTGACCGATGGTAACATCATTGCCAATGATGGTGGGACCAGTGGTGTTGGTGACGTGGATGCACGAGCCATCCTGCACATTGGTGCGATGACCTATGGTGATGGGGGCCACATCGCCCCTGACCACGGCATTGAACCAGATGGAGCACTCGTCGCCCATGGTCACCTCGCCCACGATAGTGGCGTTTTCACTGAAATAGCAGTCCTTGCCCCACTTAGGGGTGAGACCCTTGATAGATTTGATTAGAGCCATATTCTATTGTCTTTTCGTTATTGATTTGTCGTTGCGTTTCGCCCGCTCGCCTGCCGCTCTGCCCTTCGCAGCAGCACACAGCGCAGTGCGTTACAGCGTACAAAAGTAGTGATAAAAACCGAGAATGGAGCAAAACAGCTTGCGCGATAACGGAATAATTGCTACCTTTGTGCCACTCTTATCAGTAACAAGACACGATAAACACACTTACACACAATGGAAACAGGATTACAATACACCTCCACCCTCACCGTAGATAATGCACACTCTGCCATGGCCATGGGCTCTGGCGATATGCCCGTTCTTGCCACTCCTGCCATGGTGGCTCTGATGGAAAATGCAGCCATGATGGCTGTGGCACCCCATCTGCCCGAAGGCGCCACCACCGTAGGCGGACAGATAAGCACCTCACACCTGCGCCCCAGCGGTATGGGAGCTGTGGTGACAGCCACTGCCACGCTGGAAAAGATAGAGGGAAAGAAACTATTTTTCCGTGTGGAAGCCCACCAAGGGGAAACGCTGATAGGCGAAGGCACCCACCTGCGTTTCATCGTGGATAGGGAAAAATTTATGAGCAAACTGTAAGCCTCCCTGCTGAACACCAGCAGGCACATCTTACAGATGGATGTTGCGAAGTATGGTGGCTGTGGCACCCGTCTTGGTGCCCACATAGCGACCAGCAGCCTCACCTGCCTGCTTCAGCACTGCCTCGTTGGCAGCCCATCTGTCGATATATTTTTCAAAGTCGGCTGCCTGATGTATCTCAAAGCCACCACCAGCAGCCATCAGTTCTTGAGCCTCAGCAAAACGCTTGTTATTAGGGCCAAACACCACGGGTATGCTCCACACGGCTGCCTCCAGCACATTGTGTATGCCCACACCAAAGCCTCCACCCACATACGACACCTTGCCATAGCGATAGGCAGACGAAAGCAGACCGAAACAGTCTATGATCAGCCATCGGGCATCGGCAGCCTCGGCAGGGGTGGTCTGCGTGTAGCGCACCGCCTTGCCCTGCACCTTGGAGAGTATCTGCTGCAGATGATCCTCGCCAATCACATGGGGCGCAATGATGACCTTCCACTCGGGATGCTGGTTGAAATAGGGGATAAACACATCTTCATCGGGCTGCCAACTGCTGCCTGCCACAAATACGGGAGGGGCATCTGACGTGAAACCATCTATAATGTCCAACTGCTTTGCCTGCTCGCGGATATGCAGCACACGGTCGAAACGGGTATCGCCTGCCACCGTGACGCAGTGGATGTTCAGCGTGCCCAGCAGGTCCTTGCTCTCAGTGTTTTGCACATAGAAATGGGTGAAGCACCGCAGCACACCGGCATAGCTCTTGCCATACCACTTGAAGAATATCTGCCCCTGCCTGAAGATGCTTGACACACTATATACCGGTGTGCCACGCTGCTTCAGCACATGCAGGTAGTTGTACCAAAACTCGTACTTGATAAAGAAAGCCATCACCGGATTCACCAATCGCAGGAAGCGGAGAGCATTGTGGCGGGTGTCTAACGGCAGGTAGCACACAATATCGGCTCCAGCATAGTTTTTGCGCACCTCATAGCCCGAAGGAGAAAAGAAGGTGAGCAGTATCTTGTACTGGGGATGGTCTCTGCGCAACTGCTCCATAAGGGGGCGGCCCTGCTCGAACTCGCCCAACGAGGCAGCATGAAACCACACATACTGCGCCGTGGCATCCACTTTTTCTTTTAGTTCCCTGAAGGCTCTGCGCTCACCCTGCCACATGGTGCGCACCTTGCGATTGAAGAGAGCTGCAACGGCAACTCCCAACATGTAGAAATGAATCGCAATGTTGTATAACATAATCCTGGTGGTTGTTTGGAAACAAAGGTTATTCTGCCATCAACTCCTACCCCATCACGCTGATGGCTTGCTGCATACGGCGGATGGTCTCTTCCTTGCCAAGGAAGGCAGAGATGTCGAACATGCCAGGTCCCTTACCCTCGCCTACCAAAGTGAGGCGCCATGCGTTCATAATGTTGCCCAACTTATATCCTTGAGCCTCAATCCACTGCTCCACCACTTGCTCCTGATTGGCTACAGAGAAATCTTCTATGCCCTGCAGCACCTGTATCAGTTCGGTGAGCTGTGCAGCAGAATCTTCCTTCCAGCGCTTCTTGCGTGTCTTCTCATCATACTCCGTTGGAGCCACGAAGAAGAAGGAGCACAGAGGCCACAATTCCTTGACAAAGGTGACACGGTCTTTCATCATAGCCACCACCTGAGTGATTCGCTCCATGCTCTCGTTCACGCCATGAGCCTCTACCTCGGGTG
>CALZNR010000312.1 GCA_945827565.1 uncultured Prevotella sp. | reverse complement strand
TGAAGTGTATTCTCGTAAAGAATGAAGTGTATTCTCGTAAGGAATGTAGTTGATTCTCATAAGGAATGTAAAATTCTCGGCGGCAGAATGTAACTCATTCAATATAAGGAAGAAATCTATTGGAGATTTGGCTTCCAAAAAGTTCTGCAGAGGAAGCCATGCAAAGAAGCAACTTTCGGAGTGTAAAGAAGCAGGCATCAAGATACAAAGTGGCAACTTTCGGAGTGTAAAGAAGCAAGCATCAAGATACAAAGTGGTAACTTTCGGAGTGTAAAGTTACAACAATCGGGATGCCATTCCAAATATTTTCATCTCCAACTTGAAATAACTTATCATCATCAACGCCCCACTCTACACAGACAGTAGCCATCAAAAACTGCATAAATATACAGTCTGAGTGTATATTTATGCAGTTTTGGGCTTTTTTACCACCCCCATTTGTTAAAAACAGGCTACTGTATTAAATGTTTTTTCACAATTCAAATAATCGCTGTAGGCATTATCATGCCCTCTCCTGTCCTTCACCTTTTATCATCCATTTATAACTGGTTATCTCTTCCAGTCCCATGGGTCCGCGGGCACCGAGTTTCTGGGTGCTGATGCCTATCTCAGCACCAAGACCAAACTGGGCACCATCGGTGAACGACGTGGGAGCATTCCAATACACACAGGCAGCATCTACCCGCTGCTGGAACATCTGGGCGGTGCTGGCATTGGCAGTGATGATACACTCGCTGTGCCCTGAGCCGTAGCGGGCGATGTGGGCAATGGCTTCCTCTGCCGATGCCACCGTCTTGATGGCCATCTTGTAATCCATAAACTCGGTGCCAAACGACTGGTCGGTGGCGGCACACAACAGGTGCGGGGGATAGAAGCCCTGCAACGCCTGCAACGCCTGTGGGTCGGCATAGAGAGTGACACCACGCTCTGCCAACGGTGCGCAGAGCGCAGGCAGTGAATCAAGTCGGCCGGCGTGTATCAACAGGCAGTCGAGGGCGTTGCACACACTCACCCTGCGTGTCTTGGCATTACGCACAATGCGTGCACCCATCTCTACATCGCCTTCTATGTCGAAATAGGTGTTCACCACACCTGCTCCCGTCTCTATGACAGGCACCTTGGCGTGCTGACGCACAAAATCAATGAGTTTTCTACCGCCTCGTGGGATGCACAGATCCACATAGCCCACGGCGTTCAACATCTGTGCGGTGGCTTCGTGGGTGGGCGGCAAAAGCAGCACGGCATTGCTGTCAAGTCCGTGTTTCTGCAGCACACCATGAATCAGTGCCACGGCAGCGGTGTTGCTGTGGTGGGCATCCTTGCCTCCCTTGAGCACACAGGCATTGCCACTCTTAAAGCAGAGCGAGAACACATCAAAGGTAACATTGGGGCGCGCCTCATACACAATACCTATCACGCCAAACGGCACACTCACGCGCTTCAATTCCAAGCCATTAGATAGCGTGCGCTCGCACAGTATGCGACCCAAAGGTGAGGGCAACTGGGTGACCTGTCGCATGTCGGCGGCAATGCCCTGCAATCGCTGCGGAGTAAGTTTCAAGCGGTCGTAAAGAGGGTTTTTCTCGTCCATCATCGCCAAATCCCTGGCATTTTCTTTCAGCAGTTCATCCATATGCTGGTTGATGGCATCCGCCAAGTCGCAGAGCACCTTGTTTCGCAGGTCATCGGTAAGTAACGCCACCTCTCTGCTGGCTTTTCTCACAGCCTCAAACTGCAATGTGGCAGTCTCTTCTTTCTCCACAGCCTCACATTGTGTTATGGTGGCAGGCTTTTCCTTATCTACCACAGCCTCACATTGTGTTATGGTGGCAGGCTTTTCCTTATCTACCACAGCCTCACATTGTGATATGGTGGCAGGCTCTTCATTATCTACCACAGCAGGCAGAAACTCGGTGTGTGGAACTTCCTCGGGGTGCTGGATAAGGTCGATGAGCACATTCTCTCGCTCACCATTGGCAATGACCACCCTGATGCCCTCTTGCTGTAGTTGCTTGGCGGTGGCATATTTTGACTGCATACCCCCTCTGCCATGATTGCTCTTCACGGCAGATACGTGCTGGTTCAGGTCGCAGTCGGGTGCCACGATGGCGATGAGTTTAGAATCCTTGTCTTCCGGATTACCTGTATATACGCCGTTGACATTGCTCAGCAGTATCAGCGTTTCGGCGTTCATCATGCGTGCTATCAGTCCGCTCAGTTCATCGTTATCGGTAAACATCAGTTCAGTGACGCTCACGGTGTCGTTTTCGTTGACGATGGGTATCACGCCGTTTTCGAGCATCACCTTCATACACGCCTTTTGGTTGTCATACTGTTCGCCTGGGTCAAAGTTCTCACGCATGGTGAGTATCTGTCCCACGTGCAGTCCGTATTCTCTGAACAGGTCGTAGTAGAGTCCAATGAGCTTCACCTGTCCCAGTGCAGAGAACAGCTGTCGCTGCTCCACGGTGTCCAGGTCATGTTCCACCTTCACCTCTCTTCTACCGCAAGCCACGGCACCCGACGACACGAGAATCACGTCATATCCCTGCTCTTTGAGCCATGCCACCTGATCTACAATGGCCGACACACGGGTAGTGTCCAAGTGTCCATCCTGGCGGGTCAGCACATTGCTGCCCACCTTGATAACAATGGGGGCCTGTCTCTTATACACATCTCCGAGCCCACGAGACAGGCAGAAATCT
>CALZNR010000311.1 GCA_945827565.1 uncultured Prevotella sp. | reverse complement strand
TACACACTGCATATCGTCGGCAGCGTCAGATGTGTATAAGAGACAGGTGGGCAGTAGGGTGCCGTTGACCCTGCATCTCTCAAAGGTGCATCGCCGTGTTTGGTACAGATAGTAGGGGTGGGGGGCTTGCAGCACCTGCAGGTTGTTCACTCTGATGTCTCTGATGGGCTGAGCCTCATTGCCGTCAAAGTAGATGGCGTATGCCGCTGCCGCTCCTGCCTTCACATTATTGATATTGAAATGGGCGTAGCGTGCGGGATAGTTGCCTCCACGATAACCAAAGTAGTTGGTCTCGAAGCGCAGCACGGCACCGGCGGCACTTTGTATGTTGATGGAGTCGATATATACATCTTCAATATAGCCCCCGCGGTCGAGGTTCGATTTGAACAGCAGTGCATTCTTCACATCGCCAATCTCAATGCCAGTCATATATACCCCTTTCACTCCGCCGCTCATTTCAGAACCGATGCACAGTCCGTTACACTTACTGTAAAACTTGCAGTCTCTTATCACTATATCCTCTGAGGGGATGCCTACTCTTCTGCCGTCGGAGTCTCTGCCAGCCTTGATGGCAATGGCGTCATCGCCCGTGCGGAAGGTGCATCGTTCTATCAGCACCCTTTTGCTTGATTCTGGATCGCAGCCGTCGTTATTGGGGAAGTGTGAGTCAATGCTCACTTCGCGAACGGTGACGTCCTGGCAATAAATGGGGTGAATACACCAAAACGGACTGTTCTTCAATGTGAATCCCCGTAGCAGTATGCGCTGGCAGTGCATCATCTCTATGGCACATGGGCGCAATCGGGTGCCCTTTCCAAACACCCTTTCTTCTACGGGCGTCAGTGTCTCTCCCATCTTGCGGAGCCTGTCAACATCTGCCTTCTCAGGCGTTTCGCCGTGCGTGCCGTGAATATTCTCTTGAAACTGGTCGGTGACGATGGGCATACCCCAGCGTGCCATCACACCGCCGTTGGCATCAATCACGGCATCTCCCTCACCTGTGATGGCAATGTTTTCTGCATGGTCGGCACGAATCATGGCAGATCTGCCGTAGAGTTCCGTGCCCTCCCACCTGCTTCTCACCACAGGCAGATAGGCATCGGGCTGGTCGGTAAACCGCAGTGTGGTGCCATGACACAGGTGCAGGCGCACATTGCTTTTCATCTCTATAGGCCCGTCCATCAAGTATGTTCCACCGGGTATCACCACCGTGCCTCCGCCCTGCGCAGCTCGCTGGTTGATGAGTGCTTGCAGCTGCTGTCTTGCCTCTGCCGAGAGGCGTTTGCCGGGCAGCACAACGAGGGTGTCACTGTGCTTGGGTATCTTCACCTGTCTCACGCTGCCGGCTATCAGTGCGGCCTTTCGCTGGGGTGCTATGTCGGTGAGTTGCAACTTCTGCTGGTTCAGGGTGGGCTGCACCTTTCTGATGCTGCCGTCAGCATTGTAATATAGTCTGTCTGCGCACACGTTCCTTCTCACTCCGCAGTGATAGTTGGGTGCCAGCTGATGCGACAGGTCGGCGGTGTGATAGAATAGATAGTCCTGTCCCTTGAAGGTCACGATAGAGTGGTGGTTGGTGCCGCTGTTCACAGAGTCGAGCACTATGCCCCGATAAGTGAACGGCCCTAACGGCGAGCGAGAGGTGCAGTAGGCTATCTGTGGAGCATGACCATGAAACGGACCGTTGGAATAGGAAAGGTAGTAGATGCCATGGCGCTTGTGCATCCATACAGCTTCAAAGAAATCTTTTGCTCCCTCTATGATGTGCACCTTGCCGTCGTAGGATATCATGTCGTTGTTCAGTTTGATGCAGCACACCGTGTTCTGTCCCATGTAGAGGTATGCCTGACCGTCATCGTCGATGAACACTGCGGGGTCGATGAAATCTCTGTTGCATATTACTCCCTGACTGTCGATAGAGATGAGCGGATGCCCCAACGGGTCGGTAAACGGACCGTAGGGTGTAGGTGCCACTGCCACACCGATATGCTTCTTGTCGGTGGGATAATACAGGTAGTATTTGCCGTTGCGGAAGATGCAGTCGGGTGCCCATGCGGCACTCTTTGCCCATGTTGTTTGTTTGAAGGGACTGAAGATAACTCCGGCATCGTGCCATCTCATCATGTCGGTGGTGAAATAGGCATGATAATCCTCCATGGAGAATGAGGTGGCATCGTCTTTGTCGTGACTGGGATATACCCACAAAGTGTCTCCGAAAACACGTGCCGAGGGGTCGGCACTGTAGGCATGTGTGATGATGGGATTATCCACCTGCGCCTGTGTCAGTAAGGATAGTAACAGAAAAAAGAAGGTCAGAATATGTTTTCTCATTCTTTAGTGTGTTTTAGCGATGGTAGTTTATAGAGCCCACCTCCATTCAAGTATAGTTTGTTCTTTTTTTTGTGGTTCGTGGCAAGGATTTGCGGCGTGTACCTCCATTTGCTAATGTGTATCGGAGTGCCAGTGGGAGCAAAAGTAGTCAATTTCATACAGATGTGCAAATTATTCCGCTTTTTTCGATGGTGGGACGCTGCTTGATACGGGCAAGAAGAGAAAATAGAGAAAAATAAGGCTGGCGATGAAAAAAAATAAGAAAAAGTTTGGTGGTTCCAAAAAAACGCCCTACCTTTGCACCCGCAATCAGAAATTGGGGTATGGTGTAATGGTAACACTGCAGATTCTGGTCCTGCCTTTCCTGGTTCGAGTCC
>CALZNR010000310.1 GCA_945827565.1 uncultured Prevotella sp. | reverse complement strand
GAGATTTCTGCCTGTCTCGTGGGCTCGGAGATGTGTATAAGAGACAGGCGCGGAGTGAATGACAATACCTTTATATAATTATTGTGCAAAAGTACACATTTTTTCTAAATTAGGGGCGGTGAATAATATCTTTTGAAAAAAAATATCTACCTTTGTGTTTCCTTGAAGGGTGTAGAGAACTCCTTGACAGTAGTAAATTGAAAAGAAAAGTATGGACAGAAATGGCAGGATGCTTGCAGAGTGGGAGCATCAGACAGCAGTACAGTTGACTTGGCCTCATGAGCAGACAGACTGGATGGAAATGCTACAGGAGATAAACGTTGTCTATGTGGCTATTGCAAAAGCAATAACGGCAAGGGAACGGCTGATTGTGGTAACTCCTCACATTGAAGAGGTAAGGAAACTGTTGGAGCATCAGCTTTCTGTCAGTCAAATGCAGCGTGTGTTCTTTTGTGAATGTGACACTAATGACACCTGGGCAAGGGATCATGGGATGATTACATTGGAGGATAAAGAAAATCATCACGTGTTGCTTGATTTTAAGTTTAACGGTTGGGGAGAGAAGTTTGAAGCAGCAAAAGACAATGCCATCAATGCCACGCTTTATAGAACCGGACTGCTGGAGGGAAGCTATGAAAGCCATCTTGACTTTGTGTTGGAGGGTGGTGCAATAGAAAGTGATGGAGAAGGAACCATTTTTACTACCTCGGGATGTTTGATGGCACCTCATCGCAACCAGCCTCTGACACGTGATGAAATAGAACAGCAACTGAAGGAACGCCTGTGTGCCAATCGGGTGATGTGGATTGAGCATGGCAATCTGATTGGAGATGATACAGATGGGCACATTGACACGCTGGTGAGAATAGCTCCCAACGATACGCTGCTGTATGTGGGGTGTGATGACCCTGAGGATGTGCATTATGAACCACTGAAAGCAATGGAAGAGGAATTGAAGCAGTGGCGCACGGCAGAGAATAGAGCTTATAGACTTCTGAAATTGCCATTGCCATTACCTATTATTAGAAATGGTGAAAGGTTGCCTGCTACCTATGCTAATTACTTAGTGATAAACGGGGTTGTGCTCTGTCCTGTGTATGGACAGACGGAAAATGATGTGCAGGCTCTGAAGCAGATAAAAAAGGCGTACCCTGAAAGGGAAGTGGTTCCTATAGACTGCTGTAGTATCATTGCACAGCATGGCTCACTGCATTGCTGCACAATGCAATATTATGGTTGAAATTTTGAAGTACATTTAATAGAATTATGAAGATAGGCTTTTTACAACAACACAATACTGCCGATACGAGGAGTAATGTGCTAAGGCTTGCAGAGGGAGTGGCAGATTTAGCAAAGCGTGGAGCGCAACTCGTGGTGCTACAGGAATTGCATAATTCTCTCTATTTCTGTCAAGAAGAGAATGTGGATAATTTTGATTTGGCGGAGTCTATTCCCGGACCCTCCACAAAACTTTTTGGAGAAATAGCAAGGACCTATAATGTGGTGATTGTGACATCGCTGTTTGAACGTAGAGCCCCTGGACTGTATCATAACACTGCCGTGGTGATAGAACGTGACGGCAGTATTGCGGGCAAGTATCGCAAGATGCACATTCCAGATGATCCTGCCTATTACGAAAAATTCTATTTCACTCCTGGCGATTTGGGCTTCCATCCTATCAATACGAGTGTAGGTAAACTGGGTGTGCTGGTGTGCTGGGATCAATGGTATCCAGAAGCAGCTCGCTTGATGGCATTGCGTGGTGCGGACATTTTGATTTATCCTACGGCAATAGGATATGAAAGCAGTGATAGCAGAGAAGAGCAACAACGTCAACGCATGGCATGGCAAACTGTGCAAAGAGGTCATGCGGTGGCAAATGGACTTCCTGTGGTGGCGGTGAACAGGGTAGGATATGAGGAAGATGTGTCGGGACGCACTCATGGGATAAACTTCTGGGGTACGTCCTTTGTTGCAGGACCACAGGGAGAAATATTTTATGAAGCATCTACCGATGAAGAGGAAAGTGTGGTGGTAGAAATTGACTTGAAACACAGTGAACAAGTAAGAAGGTGGTGGCCTTTCTTGCGAGATAGAAGGATAGATGCCTATGGTGGCATAGAGAAAAGATTCTTGGATGAATAGTGACATCCAACTCCAATAATGCAAACTTCAAACAAAAGATAAAGAAAACTGATATGTCGTCAAATTTAAGATTTCAAGTGGTGGAAGAGGCTTTCAAGAAGAAAGCTGTGGAAGTGCCCACCCCAACGGAACGTCCTTCTGAGTATTTTGGAAAATACGTATTTAACCGTCAGAAGATGTATAAGTACCTTCCTGCAGATATCTACGACAAGTTGATAGATGTTATTGACAATGGCAACAGACTGGATCGTTCTATTGCCGATGCTGTAGCAGAAGGAATGAAAAAATGGGCTATGGAAATGGGTGTTACACATTATACCCACTGGTTCCAGCCGTTGACAGAGGGCACAGCTGAAAAACATGATGCCTTTGTGGAGCACGATGGAAAGGGTGGCATGATGGAGAACTTCAGCGGTAAGCTATTGGTGCAGCAAGAACCTGATGCCAGTTCTTTTCCGAATGGAGGTATCCGAAACACATTTGAGGCCAGAGGATACTCTGCATGGGATCCAACATCGCCTGTATTCATAATAGACGATACCCTGTGTATTCCCACCGTATTTAT
>CALZNR010000309.1 GCA_945827565.1 uncultured Prevotella sp. | reverse complement strand
CTACACACTGCATATCGTCGGCAGCGTCAGATGTGTATAAGAGACAGCTCCCTTAACATCCTTAACTCCCTTAACTCCTTTAACTCCCTTAACTTCTCAAAAACCTACTTAAACGGCAAGAACCAGTTTTCTTTCACAGAGAGATCCACCACTGGGTTCTTGTATGCCAGTTTTTTCTTCAGCCAAAGGCTACCGAAATTGGCTCCATAGGGATTGTCTGCGTTCTTGTGGTTCGCCACACGCATCAGGTCATAGTAGCGTGTTCCCTCGAAGGCAGCCTCCATTGCCATTTCATCCACAATCAGGTCTTCGATGGCATTGATGGTATCCTGTTTAGAGGGAGCAAGGCGGTTGATGTTCACCTGATGTTCCTTCACCAAGTAATCCAGTTTCATTGCCACCACGGTATCCATCTGGTAGAGCGTGGTAGAGCTGTCTTTCACGAAGTTGCCTTGTCTGTCGAAGCTCTTCACCAAGCTACCTCCACGGGCATGCACACCAGCAGCATTCTTCTTGTTGAAGCGGTCCAGGTTCTTTCCTTTCAGCAGTCCATATACGTTCCCCAAGGCATCGACACCCTCTGGAGTCATATAGGGTGCTGAGAGCATCTCTTCAAAGATACCGTCTTTCAAGATAGCAAAAGCCACATCGGGATAGCCTGCACGGTTGAATGCCTCTGCCAGTTTCAGCCACACCACAGGCGGACGGTAAAGATAGAGCATGGGGCTCTGTAATTTGCTTATCCATATCTGCTCTCTACCTGTGTCCTCATCCTTCTCTCTGCTACAGAGCGAACGGGTGCGGGCATCACCCAAACTGCGCATCTGAGGTTCCACCTTACTGCCGTTCTGCACCTGGAAATAGTAACAGGTGGTGTCTATCAGTTCCTTGTATGGTGCCGACATCACAATCTGCACATCGTCCAACTTGCGGTTCTGTCCGTAGTAGTCATAGCCAAAGAATCTGGGCAGTTGCGAGGTGCTTCCCGATTCGCTGTTTGCAGGGAAGTTCACCGCTGTGATACAGCCATTGTCCTTCACTGACCCAAACATGTTTGAGAAAGATGTTCCACCAGCGTCAAGAGGAGCAGGAACAATGAAACCATTCGGAATCTGCGTCATGTCAAAATCAAGCACTCGATCATAGAACATTGAACTTGCGTATGAAACCACCTGCCATTCTGTGTCGGAAGCCACCTCTGCAAGATAGGTTACATAATGCCTGATGGCTTTGTCATACTGGTTGGTTTCCAAATAGAGGTCTGCCATCACCAAATCCACAGGCATGAAGAGTTTGGTGGGGGTCATTCCCGAAATCTTGTCGGCTGTTCCCCAAATGGGCACATGATAACCTGTGTATTGCTCCAAGTCGGGCAATAGCACGGCGGCTATCTGCTCCATGTTCTTATTCTCAAACGTGCCCTCTTCTATCTGACTTATCTTGGTCAGCGGTTCCAACACAAAGGGCACACTGCCGTAGTTGCGTGCCAACTGCATGTAGGTCCATGCACGGATGGCCTTGATGGCCACATACTCGGGCATCACCACCTTCTCGGCACCTGTAAACAGGTTGGTGTCGCGATGGGCAATGTAATAGTTACAGTTGTTGATGATACGGTAGTACAGATAGGCGCTATCGTACTTGCAGTCTGTCGATGCAGAGAAGTTTGCCAATGCCTGCAGGTTCTTGTCAGTAACGCCGGGCACCACATCCACCAAGTCGCCTCTCATCTCACCCTGCAGATAGTACTGGTCGGTCACATCTTGCAAAGCCTTGAGAATACCCATGGCATAATACATGGAGTCGGTCTTCTCCCCCATACCTGGGTCAATGACCAGACGGTCACTGTCGGTATCGAGCATGTCAGAGCAACTATAAAGTGTGCCCATCCCCAAAACGGCTACTAATGCTATGATTATTTTTTTCATGTTCTTTGAATTTTCAGATTAGAGATTGATTTTCAGACCACAGGTCAGGGTGCGTCCCTGCGCCAGTGTACCAGTGTCGATGCCCTGATAGTAAGCGCTGTTGCCCACGCTAAACTCAGGATCCAGACCCGTGTATTTGGTCAGAGTAATCAAGTTGCCTGCCTCTGCCCACACGGTCAGTCCCTGCAGCCATGTCCATGAGCCAGGAACGGGCACACGATACGACAGGGTGAGAGTCTTTAAACGGATGTAGCTTCCATCTTCTATCCATCGGTCGCTGAAGCGGTTGTTGTTCATGGGGTCACCATACACGGCACGAGGCATATTGGTCTGCTGACCCTCATAGCGCCAGCGGTTCACCTCTGCCACCTGCTGGTTGTACAGGGTGCTACCAGAGTTGAGGATGCTGCGCTGATAGTTGTACACATCGTTGCCGAGGCTGTAGTTGATACCAAAGCTCAAGGTAAGGTTCTTCCAGTTGACAGAACCGAAGATATTTCCGTAGATATCGGGATTGGGGTCGCCAATCACCGTGCGGTCTTTCTCATTGATTTCTCCATTGCCGTCAAGATCCACAAAGTGCACATCACCTGCCTTGAAGTACTGGGGTGCACCTGTCTCATCGGTCATGTACAGGTAGTTATTGTTCTTGCCTGCTGCCTTGGCTTCTGCATCGGTGGCAAACACACCTGCTGTCTTATAGCCATAGAACAGTCCCATGGCGTTGCCTTCAGAGGTAAGCAGGTCAGCACCATACCTGTCTCTTATACACATCTCCGAGCCCACGAGACAGGCAGAAAT
>CALZNR010000308.1 GCA_945827565.1 uncultured Prevotella sp. | reverse complement strand
ATTCTGGTAAAGAATGAAGTGTATTCTCGTAAGGAATGTACTTCATTCTCGTAAGGAATGTAAAATTCTCGACGGAAGAATGTAACTCATTCAATATGAGAAAGAAAAACATTGGAGATTCGGCTTCCAAAAAGACCAGCGGAGGAAGCCATGCAAAAGAGCACCCATCGGGATGCAAAGTGACAACCATTGAAGTGCAATGCAGCCCCTTTAAAACTGCATAATTATACAGTTTGAGTGTATATTTATGCAGTTTTGGGCATTTTTACCCACCCCAATTGTTAAAAAATATCCGCTTTACATAACACTTTTTCACACACCAAGACCGCAGTAATTTATAAATTGTAAGCAGGAATATAGAATACACTATTGTGCTGTAGATAAATCAGATGCTGTTGATTTCTTCTTCCGTCAGACCTGTGGCTTGTTTAATAATTGCTAAATCCACATTCAGCTTCTTCATCTGCAAAGCTATAGCGATGGTTTTATTGCGCTCGCCCTCTGCTCTGCCTTCTGCCCTGCCCTCTGCTCGGCCTTCTGCTCGGCCTTCCTCAATGCCAATCATTTTTCCTTCCAATAGGCCCTCGGTGCGATAGGTGTCCAGCACACTGTCTTGCGTGCGGATGGCATCAAGATAATCATCATATTCTTTTCGTTCCTTGTCGTTCATTTGCAAGATACGAAGTTGTTCTTTCGCTTCTTTCAGACCAGGAGTTAGGGTGTCCTCTTTTATGCGGTTGTTTTTCAGGAAATCCATCCATTCCTCAATAGGTGTTTTGGCAATATCATTGAATTCATTAACCCTTATGAGGAAGTACTCTGGAAATATCTCTGTAGGCGAACAGGTCTTGATGGCGTCCTTGTCACGTTTGCGCACTTGCAGTTCATCTTTGCTATGCACACCAATGAAGGTAGTGGTGCCGTGATACAAGTAGTCGCTACCCTTGCCCAAATCAAAATACAGGATGTTGATAGAGTAGATTTTCTTTACATCCTCGTATTTTGCCCCCAAGGATATGTGTTCTGTAATGGTTTTTGAAACACCATACAACACTCTCTGCAGATAATACCATTCGCGTGTAAGCTGGATTTCTATCAGTATAATCTCTCCCTTGCTGTTGAGGGCCTTGATATCCACACGATTGAATTTTGAACTTGCCGTGTCTTGATTGCTTTCGCTTTCAAGCAGTTCTGTAATTACAATCTTTTCGTTCAGCAATACAGTCACAAGACCTTCCAACACGGCATGGTTTGCCTTGTCTCTCAGTATCCTTTTGGCTGCCCAATCGAATCTTATTATACTGTTACTGTCCATAATGCCTCTGTTTGATGATACTTCGATGGCAAAGGTAAATAAAAATATTGTAACAGCAAAACGTTTTTCAATAGAGTGAGTGTCAGACCTGTATAGATGCCTATTTACTTCACAAGAGTTCGTGTAATGTCTCATTTGCTTTTTTTGATGCGAAAATTTGGCAAGAAAAAATATTTTATATACTTTTGCAACGTATTCTTCTGCGACACACCTCATAAAAAGATGTAAGGAAGCACGCCTGCATGGGGATTACAAAATTATATTGACAACATATCTATTCACCAAAACAAGCGCCTATCGAAAAAATTTACTCTTATTGAAAACAAAAGACATGGTAAATTTTGAAAGACTGACCGACGAAGAGTTGGCTATGCTTTACATAGGCGGCAATGACAGCGCATTTGACGAACTACTCAGCAGAACACAGGAAAAGGTGTTCTCATACATTATGTTTGTGGTGAAAGATGTAGAGATTGCCAATGACCTATTCCAAGACACGTTTGTAAAAATCATTGTACGACTGCAACAAGGCAGATATGTAAGTTCTGGGAAACTGCTTTTCTGGATGATACGCATTGCCCACAACAATATCATGGACTGGTATCGCAAGCAGAAGAACGATCGCATCATTGAACTCTATGACACCAAGGAGTTGTCTAATCTTGCTCCAACATCGCATTATGGCATCAATAGAGAAGATGAGTATGTGAATGAACAGGTGCACCGCGATGTCAAAAAATTGATGCAACTGTTGCCCCCCACACAGCGAGAAGTGGGGTACATGCGCTTTTACCAGAATCTCTCGTTCAAAGAGATTTCCGAAATTACGGGTGTGAGTATCAACACCTCATTGGGGCGTATGCGCTATGCACTGCTCAATATGCGCAAGATGGCAAACGACCACCACATCGAATTGAGGCTGGAACAGTAATGCCCCCTCTACCCGAGCATCCTCAACTCGTGAATGGTTTGCTCTGGCTGACTGCTTTTGAACACATAGCTGCCACTCACCAGCACATCAACCCCTGCATCTACCAAACGGGGAGCCGTGACTTGCTGCACACCTCCATCCACCTCAATGAGCGTATGCAACCCACGAGAACGTATCATCTCTTTAAGTCGCCTTACCTTGTCAAGGGTGCGCTCTATAAACTGCTGTCCTCCAAAACCAGGATTTACGCTCATCAGCAACACCATATCCACATCCTGTATGATGTCGTTGAGCACTTCTATGGGAGTGGACGGATTTAGTGTTACCCCTGCTTTCATTCCTGCATCGTGTATCTCCTGCAGAGTGCGGTGCAGGTGCACACAAGCCTCGTAGTGCACATTCATCATCATGGCTCCCAATGCAGCAGTCTGCTTGATATACCTGTCTCTTATACACATCTGACGCTGCCGACGATATGCAGTGTG
>CALZNR010000307.1 GCA_945827565.1 uncultured Prevotella sp. | reverse complement strand
CACACTGCATATCGTCGGCAGCGTCAGATGTGTATAAGAGACAGGAATACATCAAGAGCTACGACAAATTCTCGGGCTGGCCTCAAGTAAAATTGGAAGACAACACCTCTGTATGCCTCCAAGACGGACGGGTGATGGTGGGCACACGCGCTGGCATACTGATGTTTGACCCTAAGACCGTGGTCAGCGGCAGCAATCAGCACTACCCCTGTTTTGTGACCGACTTCAAAGTGGCCAACCAGGCACTGTGGAACTTTGACCCAGCCATCTACGAAGGCTCTGTGAAATATGCCGACATCATCACGCTGAAACACAACATGCAAAACTTCTCCGTAGAGTTTTCATCACCCTACTTCAGCGACAACAATCCACTTCCCTTTGCCTATATCCTGGAAGGCTATGAAACAACATGGCACCATGGCACAGCCCGAATGGCATCGTATGCCAACGTGCCACCGGGGAAATATACATTCAAGGTGAAGGTAGATGACGGAAAATCGCCAGAGAAAGCCATGGTGATAAGAATACTACCACCCTGGTGGAGCACATGGTGGGCAATAGCCGTCTATTGCATCCTGAGCATCATGGCACTCTACGGCATCGCACGCTTGGCAAGCTACATGATAAAGATTCGCAACGAGGTGTATGTCAACGACCGCTTGGCAGAACTGAAGATAAGATTCTTCACCAACGTGAGCCATGAGCTGCGCACCCCCCTGTCGCTCATTCACGGACCCATTGAAGAGTTGAAGAACTCGGAGCACCTGAGCAGTTCGGGCAAGGAGTATCTGGATTTGATTGACCGCAACGCACGCAAGATGCTACAGTTGGTCAACCAGATTCTGGACTTCAGAAAGATACAGAACGGCAAGATGAAGCTCAAGGTGTCTTTGGTGGATTTGAATGCTGTGATCGAGATGCTGATGAACGACTTTAAAATGCTGGCAGAAGAGCGGCACATCTCTTTCTCTTTTGAAAAGCCCAAGGAGCACGTGATGCTATGGTGCGATGCAGAGAAGATCGGTATCGTGATCAACAACCTGATAAGCAATGCCTTCAAATATACCGAAGAGGGAGGCACCATCTGCGTGGCTATCACAGCCAGCGACAGCAACACCTGCACCATACGGGTAGAAGACAATGGAGCCTCCATCCCCGAAGAGCAGATAAATGCCATCTTTGAGAGGTTCTATCAGGCATACGACAAGAACAGTGGTGACAACAAGCCCGCAGGTACGGGCATCGGACTGTCACTGTCGAAAGAGTATGTGCTGATGCACCACGGCAAGATATGGGCAGAGAATTGCAAAAAAAGCAAGGGGGTGTTCTTTATCGTAGAGCTGCCCACTGGCAGAGAGCATTTCAACAACGCCGACGTAGAGGTGTATCTGGACGATGACACCGCAGGAATGACACCGCAGCAGACAGAGCAGTATGCCACAACACAGCAGACAGAGGAAGCACAGAGCGACAAGGATGAACGTTCTACCATCCTGCTGGTGGAGGACAATATAGATATGTGCCGCATGCTTCAGATTCAGCTGGGCGAGCAGTTCAACGTATATACCGCCCACGAAGGCAACGAGGGATTGAAAAAAACCTACCAGTACCATCCCGACATCATCATCACCGACCTGATGATGCCGGGAATGAATGGCATGGAACTGCTGCACAGCATCCGACAAGACTTCAGCATCAGCCACATCCCCGTGATTATACTCACCGCAAAGAACACAGACGAAGACAAGCTGGCGGCCATCAAAGAAGGTGCCAACGCCTATATCGCCAAGCCCTTCAGCAAGAGCTATCTGTTGGCACGCATCGAACAGCTGTTGGAAGAGCAGCATATCTTCCAGCGCAAGATGGTGGTGCAGAATGTGCTGGAAAGTGGCACAGTGAACAGCGAAGACGAATACGAACAGCACTTGGTGAAGAAAGACATCAAGTTTGTACACGATATCCACACCATTATCGAGAATAACCTGAATACCAATGACTTCAATATCGACACTATCGCCGACACCATTGGTCTCAGCAGGTCGGCATTCTTCAAAAAACTGAAAAGTCTTACAGGCTTTGCTCCTGTAGATTTGGTGAGAGAGATACGCCTGAACAAGGCTGCCAAACTGATTGAGAACTCGGATGAGAGCATCAGCGAAATAGCCTATTCTGTAGGTTTCCGCGATGCAGGCTATTTTGGAAAGTGTTTCAGAAAGAAGTATGGAATGACTCCCAAAGAATACAGAAGGAGCAAAACAGACATAGTACAAAACACCAACGATGCGTCATTATAATATGGAACGGAAACTCACAATCATCATTTCAATTCTCTTTGCAATGAGCGGACTTACTCACTGTCTCACTGCAAGAGCCCAACAACGCTATCAGGTAGGTGTGTGCGACTGGATGGTGTTGAAGAGACAAAAGTTGGGAGAGTTTAAACTGGCACACGAGTTGGGATGCGACGGACTGGAGATGGACATGGGAGGACTGGGCAACAGACCCATGTTTGACAATAAGATGCGCGACCCGGAAATGGTCAAGACTTTCAGACATCATGCCGACAGCTTCAACATCAAGGTGGGAGCCGTGGCCATGTCGGGCTTCTATGGACAGAGCTTTGCCAAGAAGGAAACATGGAAAGAGCTGATTGCCGACTGCCTGAACACCATGGAACTCATGGATGCACCTGTCTCTTATACACATCTCCGAGCCCACGAGACAGGCAGAAATC
>CALZNR010000306.1 GCA_945827565.1 uncultured Prevotella sp. | reverse complement strand
AGATTTCTGCCTGTCTCGTGGGCTCGGAGATGTGTATAAGAGACAGCTGTATGCGTATCAGACTGGCGTATTGGTTTGCCATGTTAGTGAAGGCGCTGATGGTGTTCTTAAAGTCATTCTCATTGAAGAACGCAGCGAAGGTGCTGTATGAAGAGCCGTCGCAGAACTCAATCACGGGTTCGGCTTTCCAATACGTATTGTACCATCCAGTTTCCAGGAAACTCTCAAGTCTGACGGTTGCCTGCTTCGTCTCGGTGTTGTTGAAATACATGCCAAAGTTGTTGAGCATACCATTGGCCTGATTGATATACGACTTGAAGTTCTTCTCATCGTACTTGTAATTCTCTGCCTCAGAGATGTATTTCGCAAATTGTGCCACATCCGACAGGCTTCCTTGCAGTTGCAACTGTCCCAGAATGTCAATCTTTGCATATGCATTGAGGGCGTTGGCACTGTGGAAATCGGCAGCGCTGGTGCCAAGTACGGTGAATGCGGACAGGTTGCAGGAGGGGAGATTTCTGGGGTCGCCTGAAATGGCCACAGAAACAACAGACTTGCCATTCTTCAGCATTTCAAACGAGATGGCTGCACTCTTGTTGGCGGTATAGGCCATCTGGTTGAGATTCAACTGGCATCCATTGTTCAGTTCTGTCTTTGCAGAGAAGGAGAGATTACTCAGTGCCAGATTGAATTCCTCACCATCCAAAGAATCCAGTTTGGTTGTTATGGTGGTCTTCATCACTTGGTTGCCACCCTGTGTCAGACTTATCTCTATCTTCTCGGGAATACCAATGGTCATGGTGGTGTGCTCTGTAAATACTGTGTCTTTGTATCTGCCTGTATTGTAGTCATATCCCCACTTGTAGTCAGTGTTTTCAGTGTCGGTGATGTGCACTTTCTTAACATCTCCCGAGGTGGTTAGTTTCAATTCGCATGGCGCTTCGTTTTGGTCGGTGAAGATAAATCGCAGGTCGTCTGACTTTTCGTATTTCCATTGACCATCTGCAGAAGCGGTAAACTTGCCCAAGAAATTAGATGCCAGCAAGGTGCATGAATAGAATGTGTTCTTGTAAGTTACCGGGTAGTAGGGGTTTCCACTTTCCTCTTCGGTAGAGGATAGGAATGTACAGGCTGCTGCATAGCCGTTTTTTGCCCATGCACCCACATTGTCCCAATTATAGCCTTTGACGTATATTTCGTTGATGAATAGTCCTAATTCGGCCAATGCCTTTGAGTCTGCTGCGGGGAGAGTGTTGATAAGGTTTTCAGCCACCCTTTGCATATACTCTTTCTGTTGCAGAGGTGTCATCGCGGTTGCTTCCTTATTGCCACCACCTTCGCTATCGCTTCCAGAGGGAGCTGGGTCATCATCTCCTCCACAAGAAATTACACAACTTGTTCCAACTAATAACAGCGCGCACATAGCAAGCTTCCAAATTCTTTTTCCCATAATACTTGATTTATTTGATTATTGAATAGTGTTTATCAGTTTCTGAGTTTTTTTATGTCAGTTTCTGAGTGTGTTTTTTATGACAGTTTCTGAGTGTCTCTTTATGTCAGTTTCTGAGTGTTTTTTTTATGTCAGTTTCTGAGTGTCTCTTTGAAAAAAGAGAACCAGCAATTTAGACAAAGGTATGACAATAATTTGAGTTGAGCAAATTTTGTAAAGGAAATGTGCTTGTTGTGCATGGCATATTAAGGAGAATTGATTATCTTTACATGAGCATTACAATTAGGAGAGGGTAGTGCTGCTGTTTCTTGTTGTGCAGGTAGTCAAGTGTCAGAGATATAGTGAAAAATAGAAGTGATGAAATAAACAAACAATGAGAGAAACGTACAATGAGAGAAATGTACCATGAGAGAAACGTACAATGAGAGGAAAACACAGTGAGAGAGTAAAAACAATAAAAGAATAGAAAACACAATAAATAAAGAATGGAAGAGAAGGACAGAGACATATCTCTTAACCGTTATGATGATGGAACGCCCAGTGTGATGCGCAAACCAACGAATTACACCGAACTGCATTTCTATCTCAAGAGCGATGTGCTGGTACAGTTGACAAAGTCATTCTGTAACCGCTTCTTGCCTCGCTATGGTGACCGCACCGTGGATCAGATGGTGCAGGCAGCACGCTCCATCAAGCAGAATATTGCAGAGGGATTCACTGACGGTCAAACCTCTTTTGAGACAGAGATGAAGCTGTTGGGAATAGCCAAGGGCAGCAATCAGGAACTGCTGGAAGATTATCAAGACTACATCAAACAGCACGGAATACCAGAATGGGCAAAAGATAACGTAGAGCGGTATGACAGCATGAGAAAATTCTGCCGAGAGCACAGCAACGAGAGCGACTACCACCCCTTCTTCTCACGGTGGACGGATGAGGAAATGGCCAATTTGGGTATATGCCTGTGTCACATGGTGGACAAAGCCATGACCTCATTTATGGTAAAGCGTGACCGAGAGTTTGTGGAGGAGGGAGGCATTAGGGAGCGTATGACGGCCGCACGCTTGGACATGCGCGGCACCCAAAAACAGATTATAGCCCGGCAAAAAGTGGAAATAGCCCAACTGAAGGCGCAAATAGCTGCGCAGCAGCGAGAGATAGAGGCCCTCAAGGCAAGGCTGCAAAGCAAGGAGGATTAAAGAAGAAGGCCGGACGAACCGGATCAACCGGAAGCCCCGGATGAACCGGATGAACCGGAAGAACCGGATGGCCCGGATGGCCCAGATGGCCCGGATG
>CALZNR010000305.1 GCA_945827565.1 uncultured Prevotella sp. | reverse complement strand
GATTTCTGCCTGTCTCGTGGGCTCGGAGATGTGTATAAGAGACAGGGTAGAACCCTGACCCTCTACAGACTTAATCTGTGAAGCCTGTACGCCACAGCTCTTCAGATAGTTTGATACACTGTTAGCACGGCTTACAGAAAGAGGCTGATTGATAGCATCAGAACCTGTGTTGTCTGTATGACCAATGATAGCAACGTCACAGTCTTTGTTGCTATTCAACACATTGGCAAACTGTGCCAAAGAATTCTTTGCACTTGCATTCAATTCTGCCTTGTTAGTTGCAAAAAGAATACCAGAATCAAATGTCACTTTTACAGCAGAAAAGCCATTCTTGTCAGTAACTGACTGCACCTGTGCATTCTGCACCTGCTCTGCCTGCTTCTTTGCTTTGTCCATTCTGTTGCCAATAATAGCACCAGTACCAGCACCAATCGCTCCACCAAGAGCTGCACCTACAGCGGTATTACCTGCCATTTTGCCAATGATAGCACCTACCAATGCACCACCACCGGTACCTATTGCAGCACCCTTCTGAGTGTTGTTACACCCAACAAAAATAACGCCCAAACAAAGGATGAGTGTAAATAATCTTACTTTTTTCATTTTGATTTTAGTTAATTTGTTTAATTCAACGTGCAAAGATAATCTATTTATTTAAATGTTGTAGCATTTCCAACTTTTTTTTGTACTTTTGCAAGCAAATTTTAGAATTTAACATAGATTTGCAATCATGGCAAAGGAATTAAAGGATTTAACAAAAAGAGCTGACAATTACAGCCAGTGGTATAGTGATTTGGTGACAAAAGCAGACTTGGCAGAACAGTCTGCCGTAAGAGGCTGTATGGTGATAAAGCCGTATGGATATGCTATATGGGAAAAAATGCAACGCCAGTTGGACGATATGTTCAAAGCCACTGGAGTACAGAATGCATATTTCCCCCTGCTCATTCCCAAATCGTTTTTATCAAGAGAGGCAGAACACGTTGAAGGATTTGCCAAGGAATGTGCCGTGGTAACTCATTATCGTCTGAAGTCAAACAGTGATAAAAGCGGCGTGGTTATTGATCCCGAGGCAAAATTGGAAGAAGAGTTGATTGTTCGTCCAACTTCTGAAACCATTATCTGGAATACATACAAGAACTGGATACACTCATGGCGAGACTTACCTTTGCTTTGCAACCAATGGTGTAATGTGATGCGCTGGGAGATGCGTACCCGCCCGTTCCTGCGTACAAGTGAGTTCTTATGGCAAGAGGGCCACACTGCACATGCCACCCGTGAAGAGGCAGAACAAAAGGCACAGCAGATGCTTAAAGTATATGCTGATTTTGCAGAGCAGTGGATGGCAGTACCCGTGGTTCAGGGTGTGAAGAGTGCCACAGAACGCTTTGCCGGTGCATTGGACACCTATACTATTGAGGCCATGATGCAAGACGGAAAAGCATTGCAAAGTGGCACCAGCCATTTCCTGGGACAGAATTTTGCCAAAGCCTTTGAAGTGACATTCTTAAATAAGGAAAACCAACAGGAATACGTGTGGGCTACATCATGGGGTGTATCTACCCGACTGATAGGTGCATTGATTATGACACATTCTGATGACAATGGTTTGGTTCTTCCTCCCCGATTGGCGCCCATTCAGGTGGTTATCATTCCCATTTCAAAAGGCGCAGAGCAGCAGAACCTGATTACCGAAAAAGTGAGCCCCATCATTTCAAAACTACGCTCATTGGGCATCAGCGTGAAATACGATGATTCTGATAATAAGCGTCCAGGATTCAAGTTTGCCGACTATGAACTGAAGGGTGTACCTGTGAGATTGGTATTGGGGGCTAAGGATCTTGAAAACGGTACTGTTGAAGTGATGAGACGTGACACCTTGGAAAAATATACAATTCCCTTTGACTCTGTAGTGGAACACGTACAGTCACTCCTTGAAGACATACAGCAGAACATCTTCAAAAAGGCGCTTGAATACAGAAATGCTCGTATCTACGAGTGTGACAACTATGAAGAATTCAAGGAAAGAATAAAGGATGGAGGTTTCTTCCTGTGTCATTGGGACGGAACGGAAGAGACAGAGGCAAAAATCAAAGAAGACACACAAGCTACGATAAGGTGTATTCCTTTTGGTTATGAGCAAACTGAAGGTATAGACATGGTGAGTGGAAAACCAGCAAAGCACAGGGTGATTATTGCTAGAAGCTATTAAGCCCTTTTCTTGTGTCACTACACAACTCATTATTTAATTAAGGATTAAACACTGAAATGCAATGGAATTAGCAACAAAATACGATCCAAAAGTTGTAGAAAGCAAATGGTATCAATACTGGATAGACAATAAATTGTTCAGCAGCAAGCCCGATGGAAGAAAGCCTTACACGGTAGTGATACCTCCACCAAACGTTACAGGCGTACTGCACATGGGCCACATGCTCAATAACACCATACAAGACATTCTCGTTCGTCGGGCACGTATGGAAGGGAAGAACGCATGCTGGGTTCCAGGTACAGACCACGCATCTATCGCTACAGAGGCAAAGGTGGTTAAGAAACTGGCTAACCAAGGCATCAAGAAACACGATTTGACACGTGACGAATTTCTAAACCATGCGTGGGACTGGACCCATGAACACGGAGGAATCATTCTGAAACAGCTTCGCAGACTGGGCGCTTCTTGCGATTGGGACAGAACGGCATTCACCATGGACGAAGAACGTTCCAAAAGCTGTCTCTTATACACATCTGACGCTGCCGACGATATGCAGTGT
>CALZNR010000304.1 GCA_945827565.1 uncultured Prevotella sp. | reverse complement strand
GTGAAAGTAGGAGGCAAATGCCTTTTATGATTAGCATTTACCTCCTACCCGATTGGCATCAAACTAAGATCTTCGAATCGCATCAAACTAAGATCTTGTAATCGCATGGAGTTATAGAACTCGGTGTTGTATGGAGTTATAGATTTTGGAATCGCATGGATTTATAGATCTTGGTGTTGCATGGAGCTATAGATTTTGGAATAGCATTGAATGATAGCGTTCTGACTACAGTTTCCTGATCATGTGTTGCTCAGCATTTTAGAATATATCCCCTTCAGTGGTGCTTCTACTGTGATTTGTTCTTTGCTCACAGGGTGTATAAATTCTATTTTTCGGGATAGGAGTGAGATGCTGGCATCTGGATTGCTGCGTCGGGCACCGTATTTCAGGTCGCCTTTGATGGGGCATCCTATGGCTGCCAGTTGGCAGCGTATTTGGTGGTGCCTGCCTGTGAGGAGGTTTATTTCAAGAAGTGTGTATTTGATTCCGTGTGCCAATACACGGTAGTTGAGAATGGCTTTTTTAGAGTTTGGCTTTTCTGTGAGATAGGCGTAACTCTTGTTTTGTTTTTCGTTGCGCACCATCCAGTGGGTCAGTGTGCCCTCTGTTTGATGGGGTGCTTGTTCCACTACTGCCCAGTAGGTTTTGTGTACTTCGCCATTGCGAAACATGTCGTTGAGTCGGCTCAGTGCTTTTGAGGTGCGTGCAAACACCACCAGTCCGCTCACGGGGCGGTCGAGTCGGTGTGTAACTCCCAGGAACACGTTGCCAGGCTTTTGGTATTTCTTGCGCAGGTATTCCTTGACATGCTCAGAGAGCGGAGTATCGCCAGTTTTGTCTCCCTGCACGATTTCTCCGCTCTCTTTGTTTATTATAATAATGTGGTTGTCTTCGTAAACGACTTGCATACATTACATGTTCATTCCGCCATCAATCTGAATCACTTGTCCTGACACGTAGCTTGACATGTCGGAGGCGAGGAAGAGGCAAACGTTGGCAATGTCTTCCACTTGTCCACCACGGCGCAGAGGAATTTTCTTCATCCATTCGTTGCGTACTTCTTCGGGCAGTTGTGCTGTCATTGCTGTCTCGATAAATCCGGGGGCTACGGCATTGGCACGTACTCCTTTAGGTCCCAGTTCCTGTGCGATTGATTTGGCAAGACCTATCATACCAGCCTTAGAAGCTGAGTAGTTGCATTGTCCGGCGTTGCCGTGTACACCTACCACGCTCGACATGTTGATGATAGAGCCACCGCGCTGGCGCAGCATGATAGGAGCGCAGGCATGGATAAAGTTGAATGCGCTCTTGAGGTTTACTGCGAGCACTTGGTCCCACTGTTGTTCGCTCATGCGTAGCATCAAGCCGTCTTTGGTGATACCTGCATTGTTTACCAATACGTCGATGCTTCCGAAGTCTTCTTTGATTTTTGCCACTACGGCTTCTGTCTCAGCAAAGTCTGCTGCATTGCCGGCATAGGCATTGCATTTTACTCCGATGGCTTCAATCTCTTTGCGTGTGGCTTCCAGTCCGGCTGCCATTTCGTCGTTCAGTACGAGGTCAGTGAAGGCGATATTAGCGCCTTCCTGAGCAAATTTGATGGCAACGGCCTTGCCGATACCACGTGCAGCACCTGTGATGAGTGCTGTCTTGCCTGTCAATAATCCCATGTTTTTTATTCTTATAGGTTTGTTTGTTGTATGCTTGTTTTGGTTCCTCCTGTTGATAAGTGCCGTGGCGATGATGTCCTTGGACACTTGTATGTGGGGGCATGTATGTGTCTAACCACGCCCGACTGCAAAGGTACTACAGTTTTTTTGAATATCCAAGAAATGTGTGGCTTGTATGCCTATGGTGTCAGCGTAGCACGTTTTTCCCCAGAGCTCCATATACCACTTTTGCCACCAATGGCTTGCTGGTTTCTTCGGTCATGCCATGCCCCAGGCGTCCGTATATGTAGGGCACTTCCAGTCCTTTGATGCAGTAGTGTGTAATGTCTGCCACCAGATCTATGTTGTCTATATCGAACTCCCCGTCAGCTTTTCCATCGGCATATACTTTTCTGAAGAGTTCTATTTCGTCTTCATCGAAGTTTTTGCGCATCTTTTCCACGAGCCAGATGTTTCTGAAGAATTCGGCTCGGAGGTTACCGTTGCGCACCACCGTTTCCTTGATCATGTTGAGGTGGGTGTATATCAGTTCAATGATTTTCTCTTGTGGTCGTATTTTCTTGGCAGCTACTTCATCGAGCATGTCAGAGAGGCGTTCCAGTTCTGATTCTATCACGGCATTATACACCTCTTCTTTACTTTTGAAGTAGGTGTATAGGGTGCGTCTTCCCTTTCCTGATGCCATGGCGATGTCGTTCATAGTGGTGCGTTCCATGCCGTTTTTGGCAAAGAGTTGTCGTGCCACATCCACTAATTTCTGTCTTGTCTTTGATATTGACATGTGTTGTCCTCCTCTGTGTTAATGTGAATTCTGTGCTTTCCCGCTGCATGTTTGCTAATGACAATGGCTCAGTTGCAGGGTGTTGCACATCAAGTTGGTTGTGTGCAAAATTAGAAAAAGTATTTGAAACATGCAAACAATGGTGTTCTAAAAAGTGCAAAGAGTCTTGTTATTTTGACCAAAGTGACGTGCATGTTCATTGGTTATGCAAAAAACTTCGATAAATATTTGCTCGTTCCGCAAAAAAGTATTACCTTTGCAGTCGCAAATAAGAAATATCGCGGAGTGGAGCAGTTGGTAGCTCGCCAGGCTCATAACCTGGAGGTCACACG
>CALZNR010000303.1 GCA_945827565.1 uncultured Prevotella sp. | reverse complement strand
GCATATCGTCGGCAGCGTCAGATGTGTATAAGAGACAGGTCATAACCTTGGAAAAACCATCGACCGGCCATTAGGACAAGGCATCTTCGGCAAGTCAATCTTCTCGCATATCATCGCCAAAACGGCATCGGCGTGCGACGCTCGTATGGGCGGTGCCCTTATCCCCGTGATGAGCAATTCGGGCAGCGGCAATCAAGGTATCTGTGCCACCAATCCTGTGGCTGTATATGCCATGGAAAACGAGAATACCGAAGAGGAACTGATAAGGGCATTGGCGCTGAGCCATCTCACAGCCATCTACATCAAGCAGAGTCTGGGCAAACTGTCTGCCCTCTGTGGATGCGTGGTGGCTTCTATTGGCAGTAGCTGCGGCATTACCTACCTGATGGGAGGCGACTTTGAGCGCGTGTGCAGGGCGGTGAAGAACATGATAGCCAACCTCACAGGCATGATATGCGACGGAGCCAAGCCCAGTTGCGCCCTGAAAATCTCTTCCGGAGTATCTACTGCTGTGCTCTCGGCTTTGCTGTCTATGGAAGGCAAGTGCGTGACAAGTGCAGAGGGCATCATTGATGATGATGTAGATAAGAGCATTCACAATCTCACATCTATCGGGGCAGATGCCATGCAAGCCACCGACAATATGGTGCTCAATATAATGACCAATAAGTAAGAAGTATCGTGAACAAACCACAAATCACCGTAGTGACCCCCGCATACAATGCGGCTGCATGTCTGGCAAAACTGTATCAGTGCATGTGCAGTCAAACCTATGCAGCATGGCAGTGGGTGATTGTTGATGATGCTTCTACCGACGATACCGCCTCCTTGGTGGCACAATGGACCTGGCAAGACCCGCGTGTGGTGATGGCACAGATGCCCAAAAACAGCGGAAGCGCACGTACTCCACGATGCAAGGCGGTGGAGATGGCAGATGCAGACTTTGTGGTGTGTGTAGATGCCGACGACATGATTGCCGATGACTATCTGCAACTGATGTGGGCAAGGCATTTGGAAGCAGATGCCGATGTGGTGTATCCGGCAATGCAGTTTGTGGATAAGGTGGGCAAGCAGATACGCACGCTACCCGAACCTGATTTCGATACCAATAGCATCTATGTGGGTAGAGACCTCGTGATTGCCACTATGCCCTTCTGGAAGATAGGATGCAACGGCGGTCTTTACCGCAAAAGTCTGTGGCAGCAGGTGGTTGCAGAAGCAGAGAATGTACAGGTGGGGGTCAACGAAGACGAGGTTGACGAGCGCCGCCTGCTTATAGCCGCTCCCCGTGTGGCTTTTGCCTCTGCACACTACTATTATGTGCAGCACAGCAGGCAGATTACGGCGGGAGTGACACCGAGAAGTTTTGAAAGACTGGATGCTGATGCCCATCTGTGTCAGCTGATAGAGCAATACTTCGGCAAGAAGAGCAAGGAGTATGCTGCTGTGCATCGACAGATGCTCTATGACTGGCGCAGCGGATTGGCAGAGTTTATGACGCACTATGCCAGTCTGCATGAAGCCGAACCCTATATCTTGCAGCAGTTGGCAAGCTGCTATGCCCATATCAACCCCAAATGCCTGTCGGCAAAGCAGAGGCGCAAGTTCTTCCTGCTGCCCAGCCATCGGATGATGCTGCTGCTGTTCAGTGCCAAGTATGCACCGCTGTGGATGCTCGAAAAGGTGTGCCAACGGTTGTTCAACCAGCCCTATCAGTGGTTTGTGCTGCACCGCAGGGAAGAGAAACGACTGAAGAAACAGGTGGTGGTGCGCTATTCTCCTGCAGATGACTATAAGGTGACACGACTGGAAACCATCGTGATGTGTCAGGGATTTGTGGCACATGGCGGACTGATAGACCGCTTGAGGGGAGCCGTGAGTGTGTATATGGCGTGCAAGAAGTATAAGAAGAACTTCAAACTCTGTTTCACATATCCTTTCGATTTGCAGCATTACTTGCAGCCGGCACGCTACGACTGGAGCATCGCCGAAGAAAAGATATCCTACAGCACCAAAAATACAGAGGTGTTGCTGATAGACACGGTGATGGACAATGACTGGGAGCGCTGTTATCAGCAAACACTCATCAACCAGCGAGTGAAAGAGTGTGGCAGGCAACTCCATGTATATACCAATGCGGCGTGCTGCTACGACAGCGATTTTGCCTCTGCCTTTGCCGAACTGTTCAAACCATCGCCTGCCTTGCAGCGACGTATCGATGAGGTGGTGGCGCAGATAGGCGGTGCGTATGTCAGTGTCTCTGCCAGGTTCTTGAACCTGATAGGCGACTTCAATGAAGAGAATTTCAGTGTGCCCCTGCCCGAAGCTCAGCGCGAAAGACTGTTGAGCGATTGTGAAAAACAGTTGGTGCGTCTGCGCCAGACTTATCCTCATCATCACGTTCTGGTATGCTCAGACAGTATCACCTTTCTGCAGCGTGCGCAGCAGATAGAGGGGATGTTTGTTATCCCAGGCCATGTGAGCCATATCGACAATGACACGGCACACGATTATCAATATTATGAAAAAACGTTTGTTGACTTTTATGCCATAGCCCAAGCCGAAAAGGTGTTTGTGTTGGAGGGAGGCGGACTGCTGAGCAGTGGTTTCCCCTATGCAGCAGCACGACTTGGCGGTAAGTTTCCAGAGAAGCTCAACATATAACCACCCATTCTCTCTGCGGAGAGCTGTGTGATAATTATGAACAAGAAGAGAGTTCAATCTTATAGAAATATCCTGCATAGTACTGCTGTCTTTGGCGGCACGCAGTTTGTTCTTACTCTTATC
>CALZNR010000302.1 GCA_945827565.1 uncultured Prevotella sp. | reverse complement strand
TTCTGCCTGTCTCGTGGGCTCGGAGATGTGTATAAGAGACAGATATAATAATGTGAAACTGTTGTTGCGTGTTTGGGGGGTAGTTCTGTCCGTGTGGTGCTGAAACAGTGCAGGTGTTGGCGGTGAGCCACACCTGTTTGCACTGTCTGTGGTAACGGATATCCTACGCAAAGTTAGGAAAAATTTGTGAGAATCAGCCTTGGAAAGAAGAAGAAAAATAAAGTAGCGGAATGGAGTTTCCATCCGCTACCCGCCAAATGGCGTGTTCCTGAGTTGCCTATATGTTGTTGATTTTCTTGATGACTACAGTACCATTGTTCTTTATCATGCGCATCAGATTGATGCCTTTCGAGGGAGTTGTGGTGCGTTTTCCTGATAGGGTGAAGTATTCGATGCTCACTGTGCTGCCTGCTGTGAAGTCTGTTACAGACAGGTCGATGTCTTTGTCTAATCCCGTTCCCTTTTCATCTGCAACCCGGAACTCATATACGGTCACGTTGCCAGACAGAACGGGAGCTGTGAGTTTGATGAAGCGCGACTCGCTGTTGAGAGGGATGATGTCGTCGAAGGGAAAGTCCTCTGCACGGAGCACGCGGATAGTGCGCCAACTGGGCGTGACGTCTGCATTGCGAGTCTCTTGTATCTTGAATTCAACATAGTTGTTTCCGCTATAGTCGGCCTTCAGTCTCATGGCCGGTGATGGAGTCTGATAGAAAGTCATTATCTTGTCTGAGGTCTTGGTGAAGACGGCTTTTTCGGCAGTCTTTTCTCCCGATACTTGTACCCAGTGTGGGTGTTCGTTGCTGTTTTCCTGCGTGCTTCCGTCTTCACGCTCCAGAAGTCCGATTTCGTCGAATGGCTTGAAGTTGATGGGCAGTGCGGCAGCTCTTCCCTTATGCGTGTCCTTGATATTGTCAAGAGCACCGAAGTCGCAGGTTGAAAAACTGAACCTGATGTCTGCTTCCAATGTCTTGCTGCCGTCCATGCTGCTGATAGAGCCTTCGGGAAACGTGAGGGTGTAGTCTGTATTGGCGTTGAGTCCCTCGTAGGTGACCGTAAGGGCCGAGCCGGCGGTGGTGACGTGGGTGATGCGTTCAAAGTCTTTTCCCGTGATGATGATATCTCCCGTGTGCTTGATTCCCTGATTGAAGATGAAGTTCATGGAACCGTCCATATAGGAAACATCCTCTGATGAGGGACTGGTCTTCAGTGAAATGGGCATATCAGTATCACCTTCTGTGCTTTCACTCAGAACTAAGGCCACGTCGTCTATGTGGCACCAGGCATCAGCCTGCCCATCGGCATAGAATCCTATCTCTGCACTTCAGCCCTCGATGGTTATGTCGTTGATGGTATAGAGACGCCATTGGCTGTCGTCATCGCTGATGTCGGACTTGAATGTCTGGCCGTTGCACGTTGCGTACATGTAGAGTTCGTTGAATGCACTGCCCGCCTTGGCGTATGCTTTCAGCGTGTACTGTCCGTCGGGTAGCTGCACGTAGGCTGTGGAGGATACCTTCTGATAGACCTTGCGCTGGAAGTCTGTCTTGTCAGAGATGTTCAGACAGTAATTGCCCATCACGATATTGCGGTCGGTGCTTGAGTTCTTTCCGTTGAGCACGGGTGAATTGGCATCTCCGATAACCACCTTGTTGCCCTTTTTCACTTCCGTTGTCCAGCCGCGCAGATACGACTGTGACGGTTTGTTGGCACTGGGAATGTTCACGCGATCAGCATCAAAGCTGAAGTTCTTTACGTAGTTGTTTTCCTTGCCAACCCACCATTCTCCCGTCTCGGCATCAAGGTGCCACTGACTCAGGGAGTTGAAATAGGGCTTCTCATTGACGAACGACAGCGGACACCATTGGTTGAACCCGTTGCCATTTCCTGCAAAACCTGCCCAGCGGTCGCCGCAATAGATAACCGTTTCCTGCTTTGTTCCCTGAACAGTGTAGAAGAATCCTGTTTGTGTAACGTGTCCGTAGTCATCTCCCGAACCCGGCATCACCTGCATGTCGTTCGTTGGTGTGTATGGTCCGTAGATGCTTGATGCCTCAAGATAGTACACGTTGGAAGCGTTCCAGCCGTACAGGTCGCTGGCGCAGACGTAGTATTTTCCGTTATACTTGAACATGCAGTCGCCTTCACGTCCTGAGCCTTTGTATATCTGATGGCAGTCTTTCAGTCCAATCTTTCCGTCATCGCACACTCCGATTTCCGACAAATATATGCGCGACCGACCTTTTCCATAGCTGTAACACAGGTACGACTTGCCCGTGTCGGGGTCGGTGAACACTGTCTGGTCGCCGGTATTGGGCGTTCCTATTAGGTCGGTCATGTCAATCTGGTTGTGCCGCTGGAAGTTTCCGGTGGGCGTGTCGCAGGTGGCCACCAGCACATTGTCGTTGAATTGTGTTATCAACGCATATTTCTTGGCCTCTTCAATGTATGCCACACCGAGTCGTCCCACCCAGTATGCCCAGCCTGCCGATGTTGGCGTTAGCACGTCGTTCACGAATGTCCAGTTCACCAAGTCGTCGCTTTGGTAGCAGGTCACCGACAGAAAATTGGTGATGTTGCTCTTGCTGCCGGCCAGTGCTTTGGGACAATAGTCAACAGCCTCCTGATATTTCACGCCATACCAATAATAATGTTCCACGCCCTTCGCATCGGGAAAACGGAAGATGCCCCCTCCCTGGCTGTAGATGTAATTGCCTGAAGTGGTTTGCCAAAAGGTGTCGTTGTTGATAATCTGTCTCTTATACACATCTGACGCTGCCGACGATATGCAGTGTG
>CALZNR010000301.1 GCA_945827565.1 uncultured Prevotella sp. | reverse complement strand
GGGGAAGACCTGATTGTACCCTCCAAGCCCTACGATGAGATGTTTGCACACAAGAGCTATGTGGTGAAACACAACGGAGTGGTATATCACTTCTACTGTGCCGTGAACAATGCCGGACAACGTGGTATAGCAGTGGCAACAAGCGTGCCCAAGGGAAAAAGCGAAGTTCACTTTCCAACTCCCAATCCCACGGGGAAGAGATACACAGCATCGCTTAACGACCATTGGAGAATAGAACACAACAAGAGCGTCTTTGTAAAAGACATTCCTTTCAACCTGGACGATTACTACGGTGCGCTGCAAAAAGAACATGGCAACCTGCATGGCAAGGCAGTGTTTAAGAAAGAGTTTCATGCCCCCGACCTGCAAGACAAGGAGTACTTCTTGCGCTTTGAGGGAGTGGGCACGTACGCAGAAGTGCTGCTCAACGGCAAGCATCTCGGCAAATACGACATCGGGCGTACCACAGAAACCATAGACATCACCAAGGAGGTGCTGCGCGGTGCCAACAACAGATTGGAGGTAAGGGTGTCTCATCCCCAAGGCATCACCGATATGCCCTGGGTGTGCGGAGGTTGCAGTTCGGAATGGGGATTCAGCGAGGGTTCGCAACCCTTTGGCATCTATCGCCCCGTGGTACTGGAAGTGACCGACAAGGTGAGAATAGAACCCTTTGGCGTGCATGTATGGAACACCGCTGCCGCCGACAGCATCTACATTGAGACAGAGGTAAAGAACTACAGCGAAGAGATGGCAGCCATCAGTCTGATAAGCAAGATATGCGAGAGCGGTGGCAAACAGATATACCGTCTTACAGAAGCCATCACCATGGCTCCCGGAGAAACACGCATAGTGAGACAAGCCACAGCCATCAAAGACGCCAAGCGATGGAGCCCAGAGCAGCCCTATCTCTATCAACTGAACACCATTATCAAGCGCAACGGCAAAGCCACAGACGACCTGCTGACACCCTTTGGTGTGAAGACCTTTTCATGGCCTCTGACCAGAAAAGATGGCGACAAGCGTTTCTTCCTGAACGGAAAGCCTGTGTTCATCAACGGTGTGTGCGAATATGAGCATCAGTTTGGACAAAGTCATGCCTTCACTCCTGCCCAGATAGAAGCAAGAATCAAGGAAGTAAAGGATGCCGGATTCAATGCTTTCAGAGATGCACACCAGCCCCACAACCTGCTGTATCAAGAGCTTATCGACCGTGAAGGTTTGCTGTGGTGGCCACAGTTCTCGGCACATATCTGGTACGATACTCCGCAGTTTCGCGAGAGTTTCAAACGCCATCTCATCCAATGGGTAAAGGAGCGACGCAACTCTCCCTCTATCATCCTTTGGGGACTACAGAACGAGAGCACCCTGCCAAAGGAGTTTGCTGCCGAGTGTACAGACATCATTAGGGAGATGGACCCCACCTGCGGCACCATGCGACTGGTGACTACCTGCAACGGTGGCGAAGGAACAGACTGGAACGTGGTGCAGAACTGGAGCGGCACCTACGGAGGCATCTTGGAAAACTATGGCAAGGAGCTGAGCACCAGTGAGCAGCTGCTTAACGGAGAATATGGGGCATGGCGCACCTTGGGCAATCACACCGGTGAGAGATATACCGAAGAGAAGATGTGTGACATTCTTGAGCGCAAGGTGATTCTGGCAGAGGCTGCAAAAGACAGTGTGTGCGGCCACTTCCAGTGGATACTGCAAAGCCATGACAACCCAGGAAGAAGGCAACCCGAGGAGGCTCTGCGCCGCATTGACAAGGTGGGTCCCTTTAACCATAAGGGCATACTTACTGCATGGGAGCAACCAGTGGATGCCTATTACATGTACAAGTCGCACTATGTGGCAGCGGCAAAGGAGCCCATGGTGTATATCGTGCCCCATCTCATTAGCGATAGCATCCGCGTTTACAGTAACTGTGAACAGGTGACCCTATCGTGTGGTTCTTGGAGCAGCACACTCAGCAAACCTCAGCCCTCTACCTGCTTTGTGTGGAAAAACATTCCTCTGCAAGGCGATATGGTGACGGCCACTGCACTGCATCAAGGCAAACCTGTGGCTACCGACAGACTGGCTCTCCCCTCGTTCAGAGCATGGGACGAGAGCATCCTCTGTCCAGAGAAGGATTACCACTATCTGTATAACATCAACTGCGGAGGCGATGAATACGCCGACGTATTTGGAACCAACTGGCAACAGGACAACACTACTTGGTCCACCTCGTGGGGCAATAAGTTTCCAGAAGAGACCAATCCCTATCAGGCAAGTCAAACCTCTGACAACACCCTACCTGTGTCTCCTCTGTTCCGCACCTCACGCTTTGGACGCCACCTGCTGTCGTATCACTTCAAGGCAGCCCCCGGCAACTACCGCATTGAGTTGTATTTCATTGAACCATGGTATGGAAGAGGCGGCAGCGAAGCCACCGACTACGAGGGTATTCGCCTGTTTGATGTGGCTATCAACGACAGCACTGTTATCAAGGATCTGGATATCTGGGCGCAGGCACGCTATGGGAAACCCTACAAACGCATTATGGAGATACAGCACAAAGGCGGAGAAATAAAGATAGACTTCCCACGAATCAATGCCTCACAAGCCATCATTGCAGCCATTGCCATCGCATCCAAGCAAGCCACAGAAAAAAATATCACCTATCCTGTGGTAAGGAACCTGTGGAAGTCGTTCGATAAAGACATTCTGGTGCATACGCCAGACAGTCTGTTACCCCCAAAGACCAACAGCTGTCTCTTATACACATCTGACGCTGCCGACGATATGCAGTGTG
>CALZNR010000300.1 GCA_945827565.1 uncultured Prevotella sp. | reverse complement strand
TCTACACACTGCATATCGTCGGCAGCGTCAGATGTGTATAAGAGACAGAATGACCCCTACGTGAAGGACTACTACAAGACCGCCACGGAAAACGAAGCCAAACTACAAGGATTAGATGAGAACAATCATTAAAAATGCAGTCATCGTTAATGAGGGAAAGCAGCAACAAGCCTCCCTGATGATTGAAGACAACCTTATAGCAGACATTATACCCGCCCAACAACAGCAGCCCGAAGCAGCCGATGCAAATATCATCGATGCTTCGGGTTGCTATGTACTCCCCGGCATCATCGATGACCATGTGCATTTCAGAGAGCCTGGACTTACCGACAAGGCCGACATGGAGAGCGAGAGCAGGGCAGCGGCAGCAGGAGGAGTGACCACCTGCTTTGACATGCCCAACACCATGCCGCCAACCACCACGATAGAGGCACTGCACGAAAAACAGGCCATTGCAGCCAGCAAATGCCACATCAACCATGCCTTCTTCTTCGGTGCCACCAACAGCAATGCCCACCTGTTTGAGCAAATAGACCCCCGCACCGTGCCCGGCATCAAACTCTTTATGGGCTCCTCTACAGGAAACATGCTGGTGGATAACAACGAGCAACTGATGCACATCTTCTCGAACACCACCATGCCCATCATGGCACACTGCGAAGATACTGCCATCATCAACAGAAACATGGCAGAAGCCAAGGCACGCTACGGCAACCAGATAGACATAGCACAGCACCCACTGATACGCAGCGAGGAGGCTTGCCTGAAAAGCACCATGCAGGCAGTGCAACTGGCACAACGCACAGGAGCACACCTGCACATTGCACATATCACCACCGCCAAGGAACTGCAATACATCAGAGAGAAGCACCTGCCCAACGTGACCACAGAAGCCACCGTGGGACATCTGTGGTTTTGCGATGCCGACTACCAACAGCTGGGGGCTCTGATCAAGGTGAACCCCGCCATCAAGACTGCTGCCGACAGGGAAGCTCTGCGACAAGGGCTTACCAACGGCGACATCAACGTGATAGGCACCGACCATGCACCCCATCTGCTGGCACAAAAGCAAGGGGGATGCGCCCAAGCAGCATCGGGCATGCCCATGATACAGTTCAGCCTGCCTGCCATGCTGGAACTCACCGACCAAGGTGTGCTCAGCATCACACAACTGGTGCAACTGATGTGCCACCAACCTGCCACCCTTTTCGGAGTAAGACGGCGCGGCTTTATCCGCCGAGGGTATAAGGCAGACCTTGTGATTGTGAAAAAAGACTGTCCGTGGACAGTGACGCCAAGCCTTATAGAAAGCAAATGCGGATGGAGCCCCATGCAGGGACACACCTTCCATTGGAAGATACAAACCACGCTGTGCAACGGGCACCCCGTGTATCACCAAGGCAAGACAGACAACAGCTACGTGGGACAGCCCGTAGAGTTCTGCCGATAACCCGCAAGCAATGCCACACATGTATCTGAAGAGAAAGTTTACCTTTGAGATTGCCACACTGGTGCCCTACATCAACTGGACCTACTTTTTCCATGCCTGGCAGGTGAAAGAGCCTGCCGAACAGCAACGACTGCAACAAGAGGCCACGACACTGCTGCAACAAGAGGGCAGCAGATACCATGCACATGCCCTGCTGCTGATTGCCGATGCCAACAGCGATGGCGACAACCTGATGGTGCATGGCACCACACTGCCCCTGCTGCGCCAACAGCATCACGAGGAGGGAATGCCATGCCTGTGCCTTGCCGACTTTGTGAGACCTGCCACGCAAGGCATCCCCGACACCGTGGGAGTGTTTGCCACCACTACAGATGCCGCCATGGTGAACAACTACCGTCACGACGACTACCTGCAGATGATGATGCAACTGCTTGCCGACCGACTGGCAGAAGCTGCGGCAGAACGGCTGCACCAGATGGTGAGAACCAGTCTATGGGGCTATGCTCCCCACGAGAATCTGAGCATCAGCGAACTGCATCAAGAGAAGTTTCAAGGCATACGACCCGCCGTGGGCTATCCATCCATGCCCGATACAGGCGTCAACTTCATCATCGACCAACTGCTGGGACTGAAAGAGATAGGCATCAGTATTACCGAGAACGGTGCCATGATGCCACATGCCAGTGTAACAGGTCTGATGATTGCACATCCCAAGGCACGCTACTTCAGCATCGGGAAGATTAGCGAAGAACAGATGGCAGACTATGCCCTGCGCCGAGGATTAGGGATGGAAGAGGCAAAGAAATTTTTGCAACCACTGCTGGCACAATGAGCAAACAACAACAGACGACTAACCAACCATGATTACAAAGATAGTAATACCCCTGCTGCTTGCCATTCTGCTGACATGGCTCTACATAGACAGGCATTGCTTGAAACACCTGCTGAAGAAGCGGTGGCACCACATACTATGGTGGTCACCTGCCATCATCATGGCTGTGGCAACCCTGCTGCTGGGCACCTCCAGGAACTTTGCACCCGACAATATCACCATCATCAACATCTACCTGTTTATGGTGGGACTGATGGTGATACCCGCCACACTCTATGTGCTGTGCTCGCTGACAGGATGGATGCTGCAACGCCTATGCCACACCACCCGAAACTATGGGAATATCGCAGGAGTGATGGCCGTGCTTGTGAGCTGGTATATCTTGATTTACGGCACAACCAGGGGGTTCAGTCAAATAACCGTGAAGCAGCAAACCTACTGTTCTGACCAACTGCCCGATGCCTTTGACGGCTATCGCATCGTACCTGTCTCTTATACACATCTCCGAGCCCACGAGACAGGCAGAAAT
>CALZNR010000299.1 GCA_945827565.1 uncultured Prevotella sp. | reverse complement strand
GACATCAACGCCTATACCAGCACCGACCGCACAGTATATAATATCAGCAACGTGCCCACAGGCAATGTCAATGCGCTCGACTCTTGTCTGCTCATTCTGCACGACTGGGCCGACGGACTGCTGCTTGAACCGAAAGAGATAGACAAAGAGAGAGGCGTGATACACGAGGAATGGCGCCTGCGCACCAGTCCGGTGATGCGTATTCTCTACCGCTGTCTGCCCACCCTCTATCCAGGTTCCAAGTATGGCGAGCGTCTGCCTATCGGACTGCTGAGCGTTATCGACAACTTTGAGTATCAGGCACTGCGCGACTATTACGAGAAATGGTATCGTCCCGACAATCAGGCCATCATCGTGGTGGGCGATGTGGATGTAGATCGCACCGAGGCACAGATAAAGAAAATGTTCTCGGGCATTGTGATGCCAAAGAATCCTGCACCCGTGGTGCGTGAGGCTGTGCCCGACAACAACGAGATGATTGTGGTGGTGGAGAAAGACAAGGAGTTGAGCTCTAACAGCATTGAGCTCTACTTCAAGAGAGATGGCGTGGAACCCGAACAAAAGGCTAACATGGACTACTTTGTGGTGGATATGGTGAACTCTGCCTGCCGCAGTATGCTCAATGAGCGCTTGCAAGACTATGTGAAGCAACCAGATTGCCCCTTCGTGGATGTATATGTGGGCAATGACAACTTCCTGGTGAGCGACACCAAGGATGCCCTCTCACTCTCTGTGTCACCTAAGGATGGCATGAGCGAGCAGTCAGTGGCAGCTGCCTATCGCGAGGCTTTGCGTGCCTCACGCTTCGGCTTTACCGCCACCGAGTACAACCGCTACAAGCAGCGCCTGAACAGTTCGCTCGACAAGCAATACAGCAACAAGGACAAGCGAACCAATGCGTCGTTCTGCATGGCCTATGCCGACCACTTCTGCGACAACGAGCCCATCCCCTCCATCGACGACTACTATCAGGTGATGAAGCAGATTATTCCTGCCATCCCACTCGATGTGGTGAATATGTGCATGGCAAAGATGGTGAGCAACACCGATACCAACGTGGTGGTGCTGAGCCTCAATATCGAGAAAGAGGGCGCCGTTTATCCAAAGGAGGAGAACCTGAAAAAGGCTGTGCAGCAAGTACGCACAGAGCAACTCACCGCCTATGTGGATAATGTGAAGAATGAGCCACTGATACAGAAACTGCCAAAAGCTGGCAAGATAAAGAGCACCAAGAAAAACGAAGTGCTGGGCTATACCGAACTCACACTCTCCAATGGTGCCAAGGTGCTGTTGATGAAGACCGACCACAAGAAAGACCAGGTGCTTTTTGAGGCAGTGGGACAGGGTGGCTCGTCGCTCTATGGTGCCGAAGATTATATCAACCTGCAGATGTTCAGCAGTGTTATCGACCAGAGTGGACTGGGCAACTTCTCACAGAGCGAACTGCTCAAAGCGTTGGCAGGTAAGATTGTGAGCGTCAGTCCCTCGTTGGATACACGCCGTGTGCGCCTCAGCGGTTCTTCCACCCCCAATGATGTGGAGACACTGCTCCAACTCGTTTATCTGCACTTCACCAAGATAAACAAAGACCAAGAGGCTTTCAACAACCTGATGAAGCAAGAGGAGATTTCATTGAAAAACAAAGCCCTCTCGCCCGACCAGGCATATAACGACTCACTCACAGTTACACTGATGTGCCACAACCCACGCTTCCAACCCATGGAACTGGAAGACCTGAGCAAGGTGAACTACGACCGTATCCTGCAGATTGCCAAAGAGCAGTTTGCAAATGCTGCTGCCTTTACCTTCAGTTTTGTGGGCAACTTTGACGAGCAGGCCATCCTGCCCCTCATAGAGAAATACCTCGCTTCGCTGCCCGCCAAAAAGAAGGTGGTGAAGGGACATGATGTGGAGCAAACACCCAAGGGACTGGTTGTTAACAACTTTACAAGAAAAATGGAAACTCCCAAGGCCATTGGCGCTGTGGCATGGATATCTGAAGACATACCTGCTACACTCGAGAACAAGATCCGGGCATCTATGCTGGGTCAGGTGGCTTCTATGATCTACATCAAGCAGATACGTGAAGAGGCAGGTGCGGCCTACTACGCAGGTGCCAATGCCAGAGTGTCGAAGGAAGATGAGAAAACCATCGCCCAAATGTTCGCCTACTGCCCCATGAAACCCGAAAAGGGAGAATTAGCCATGTCTATCATGCGCGATGAGATGCAGAAGATGGCTGAAACCGTGGATGCCGACATGCTGACCAAGGTGAAGGAGTATATGCTCAAAGCCCATGCCGACCAACTGAAAAGCAACAACTACTGGCAGGGTCGCATCTGGTCGATGTATGAGGACGGACTTGACTATCACACCAATTACGACGCCATTGTACAGGCACAAACCCCTGCCACTATCGCAGCCTTTGCTAAGGAACTGCTGAAGTCTGGCACAAGGGTAGAAGTGGTGATGATGCCTCAAGAGTAACTCTGAAAACGCAAAAAACAAATGCAATAAAGATAAAGCGTTAAAACGAGCGCAAAAATAAACGCAAAACAAATGCAATAAAGATAAAGCGTTAAAAAGTAAAAGCGTAATAAAATTGAAGAAAGGGTGTGTCGGAGAATCAACTGGCACACCTTTTCTTGTTGTCTTCTGTTACATTCCTCCTTCTTTGAGAATAAACCACAGGCGTTGCCTGTTCATGTGGAATCTTCAGCACAACTAACTCTTTTTTGAGAGATATTATCCCGAACTAGCGTAGTTATGGTAAAAATGAGAACTCTCCCAGAAGCTCAACGTCCTCAGTCAGATGAT
>CALZNR010000298.1 GCA_945827565.1 uncultured Prevotella sp. | reverse complement strand
CACACTGCATATCGTCGGCAGCGTCAGATGTGTATAAGAGACAGCGGCAGCAGTCTGCAGCGTCTCCTCGCCTGCTGTTACAGGCACTTCCTCCTTGTTTTTCTTTGGTTTCAGCGAGTCAAGGTCTATCTTGCCCACTGTCTTGAACGTGGGTTTGGGTGCCAGCAGATCTTCTGCCTTGGTCACAGGCTTCTTCTCCACCTTTTTCTCTTTGTCCTTGGCTTTTTGTGCAATGATACGTTCTGCCTCGTTCTTCACTGCCTTGTCGCCCTTGAAGGCTTTCACCAGCGCCTCGTGCTGTTCGTCGGAAATCTTGGTGTTCGAGGTGGCGTCCTCTTTTATCTCACCCAGTTCCTTACGCTCTTTCAGGAAATCAACTGCCGTTTGAAGTCCTATATTCAGTTCTGTCAATACTTTATTTAATCTAATGCCCATATTTCATTTGTTTAGGTGGGTTCTAATAATTAGCGTTGTTGTCTTTAGGATGCCTGCACGGTTTATTCAAACTCTGCCTTGAGCACCTTGAGCATCTGATCCACGGTTTCTTCCTCCAGGTCGGCTTTCTCTATCAGCATCTCTCGTGGGGCGTTGAGCACTGCCTTGGCGGTGTCCAGACCCAGTGCCTTCACGGCGTCGATCACCCACTGGTCTATCTCATCGGCAAACTCGTCCAGATAGATATCCTCATCCTCTTCACCCTCGCTCACCACACGATATACGTCGATGGTGTAGCCAGTGAGCATAGATGCCAACTTGATGTTCATACCGCTGCGGCCAATGGCAAGCGACACCTCCTCGGGTTGCAGATACACCTCGGCTTTCTTGTTCTCGTCGTCGAGCACAATGTTCGACACTTTGGCAGGACTGAGTGCTCGCTGAATGAACAGCTGCAGGTTGGAGGAGTAGTTGATGACGTCGATATTCTCGTTGTTCAGTTCCTTCACGATGCCCTGCACCCTGCTGCCTTTCACACCCACACAGGCTCCCACGGGGTCTATGCGCTCGTCGTAGCTCTCCACTGCTACCTTGGCTCGCTCGCCCGGCATACGTGCCACACGCTGTATGGTGATCAAGCCGTCGCTGATCTCGGGCACCTCGGCCTCGAGCAGTCGCTCCAAGAACAGGCCGCTGGCACGGCTCAGGATGATGCGGGGGTTATTGTTCTCGTTATCCACACGCAGTATCACGGCACGCAGTGTTTCTCCCTTGCGGTAGTTGTCGCCGGGTATCTGCTCGCTCTTGGGCAGGTGCAGTTCGTTGCCCTCGTCGTCGATGAGCAGCACCTCGCGCTTCCATATCTGATACACCTCGGCGCTCACCACGGTGCCCACCTTCTCCTTGTATTTCTGATACAGGGCGTCGTGCTCCAGTTCCAGAATCTTTGATGCCAGTGTTTGGCGCAGGTTCAGGATGGCGCGCCTGCCAAACTTGGCAAAGTTCACCTCTTCGCTCACCTCCTCGCCAATCTCGTAGTCGGGTTCTATTTTCTGCGCCTCGCTCAGCGAAATCTCACGGTTCTCGTCGGTCACCTCTCCGTCGGCCACCACCACACGGTTGCGGTGTATCTCAAAGTCGCCTTTGTCGGGGTTTACTATCACGTCGTAGTTTTCATCGCTTCCCTGCATCTTGGCTATCACGCTGCGGAAGCTCTCTTCCAGCACGCTCACCAGGGTGGTACGGTCGATGTGTTTTGTTTCTTTAAACTCTTGAAAGGTCTCTATCATGCTCAGACCCTTGTCTTCTTTTTTTGTAGCCATAATGTATTTCGTTTTCTTTTTCTTGTCATTGCCATGCTGCCCGCAGCAGCTTGTGGCGGTGCGCCTTACTTGAAGTTGAGCAGGTATTTGGTATATTTCACCTCGTTCATGTCGAAGTCTTTATCCACCTCTACCATCACGGGGCGTTTTTTGCCTTCCAGTTTCTGCTTCTCCTGCACGCTCACCACGAAGTGTGTGCCATCCACGCTCTTCAGCACTCCCTGCACCTTTTTGCCGTCGGCAGTGAGCACCTCCACCTGTTCGCCTATATAATTGATGTATTGCTGCGCCACCTTGAAGGGCTGCCCGATACCGGCAGAGCCCACCTCCAGCTCATAGTCGCCCAGCGCATCGCCCAGTTTTTCCTGCATATAGCGGCTCAGCGAGGCACAGTCTTCTATCCACACGCCATCGGCATGGTCTATCTCCACGATGATGCGGTCGTCGCTGCCGAAAACAAGATCCACCAAAAAATAGTCGTTGCCTTGCAACCACTCTTCTACAGTTGTTCTAACTACGCTCTTGTCAATCATATATTCTTTGGATTTTGAAAATAAAATGAGGGACTTTTGCAAGCCCCTCATTCCACTGAACGATGCAAAGGTACGAAAAACTTTTTTAACAGCCAAATAATGTGTTGAATATTTTAAGGTGGGTTCTATTAGACAGAACAAAATCCCATCAAAGCTCATTGATAGAACCTACCTAAAATTCCTAACTTCCAAATGGGTTATACTTGTGGGTTTCGCAGTGACAGTCCATGGAAATTTGTAATTGTAGCTCTTACCTCCCTCAAATGTCTTATTCTTCAGTGTTCCGACGACGGGGCTGTTGCCACCCACTACAACGCTGAACGCTGCCTTCTGTTCCGTGCCCTCAACATTCACTTCCTGTGGAGGCACGATGCAGTACAACTTTTTAAGGGAGTTGAAAGTTATATCACCCATGCTGATGCTTGCAAGATCACTTGCACCATCAATCACCACCTTTGGCACCTCCTCTGACTCTGAAAAGGTATTGGTGGAGGAATTGTTATCTGCCGGGAAGATGGTGCTGTATAGATG
>CALZNR010000297.1 GCA_945827565.1 uncultured Prevotella sp. | reverse complement strand
TCTACACACTGCATATCGTCGGCAGCGTCAGATGTGTATAAGAGACAGATTACCCCCATGGTCAGCATAGACGCCTTGTTGTCTCTAATTTTAAGGAGTCCGTAGCCCATGATATTTGTACCTGGGTCAATTCCTAAAATAATTTTGTCCTTAATTAACATAAATGGCTGAACTTTCATTGCCATAGCGATCCATCGCAGTTATGGCGTAGTTTATGGGTATTTTACCTTTGCGTTGGCCAATCTTTATATGATTAACAGCCACCCTTGTGGCAATAAGCATTTGTGGATTGTTAATGTCAATGTGCTTGTCTGGAGAAGCGTATATATTGTAAAGAGTGTAATTGCCATCTTGATGCACGTGGTGTGTGGAGGCTGTTTGCCACGAAAGATAGTCGCTGTCTGAAGTCCTTTCAAGTATAACGTCTCGTGGAGGTCGTGGTCTGACAATAGAACCTGTGTGCATGGGAGGTGTTAGTGCCAAAGAAGCATTCATGTGATTCTTTACAAAGGAAAACACTCCTTTGGTATCTGCGGTAAAAAAACGTGCTCTGAAAAACGCATACCCAACGCCACGGCTCCTGCATGTTTGAAGTTGTCTTATGATGTCCTCCAAGGGCCAGTTTTTTTCTTGAGGCGACAGCATGTAGGCAGCCAATCCTGCTGCCACATTCTCGTTACCGCATTGCTCTATCCAATCAAACAGGAAGGGGTAGAAATCGTTTCCTCTGAAATAAAGCATGGGATATATGTTGTCAATAAGCCCTGCTTTTACCCACATTTGGGCATCTTGTGCTACTCTGCTGAACGCATTCCATCCTTTGCTGGAGTATCTTGACAGGTCGTTATACTTGCCTATTGGAGAACAGCTAACTTTTATCCACGGCTTGGCTTTCTTGACATGTGTGTGGATTTGAGCCACTATGCGTGTGATGTTGGCACGTTCTGTATTGCCCATTCGCTTGTTTGGCCATAATTCGGGATAACGGATATAGTCGAGGTGTATGCCATCCACATCGTAGTTGTTGACAATTTCCTGACATATTTTTGCCAGATACGTTGCAGTTCCCGCATATTCTGGGTTAAGAAAGCCTTCATCGCCAATCTTTTTTACCATACGAGGATATTTTCTTCGTAAATCCAAGCAGCCTTTTTGATTCCATTTGCCAACTGGAATGGTCACAACCCAAGCGTGTAGTTCCATGCCTCTTTTGTGACATTCCTCAATGGCAAACTTCAGTGCGTCATATTGTGGTGACTTTCCATGGATACCCGTCAAACATCTGTCCCAAGTCTCATACACAGAGGGGTAGATGGTGGATGCTCTGACACGTGTCTGCAACAGAATTGTGTTGATGCCGCCTTCTTTCAGCTTGTCCAACAATGCACATAACTCCTGTTGCTGTTTGTCTTTTGAAGTTGGTGTTAAACTATGGGTACGGGGCCAGTCAAGCCCTCCAAAGGTGGTCAGCCATACGGCTCTGGTTTCGTATTTGGGTGCTGAAAACAAGAGGAACTCGTTGGCATTTGCACCTTTGACATCCATCCCGATTATCAGTAATATGAAAAACAGTAGGCATCCCTTGTACTGAAAAAGGTGGAAAACTCGCATTTATCGTCAGATTTTGATGCAAAGTTATTATATTTTTTTCATTTTTCGAATAAAAACGTTACTTTTGCAGCGACAAATAACCATAAAATGTTTTCGTTTTTAATCAGTTTAGCAGTTCTGCTTGTAGGATACTTTGTGTACGGCAAGTTCGTGGAGCATGTGTTTTCTCCAGACAATCGTACTACGCCAGCAACAAAGATGTCCGATGGAGTTGATTATATGGTACTTCCCACATGGAAGATTTTTATGATACAATTCTTGAATATCGCAGGAACAGGTCCGATTTTTGGAGCGATAATGGGTGCTAAATTTGGCCCGTCGTGCTATTTGTGGATTGTGTTCGGATGCGTGTTTGCCGGTGCCACTCACGATTATTTGAGTGGAATGCTTTCCATGAGAAATGGAGGTATGGGGTGGCCTGGATTGGTGGGTAAATATCTGGGCAGCAAGATGCAAAAAATGATGTTGCTTTTTTCTGTCTTGTTATTGATGCTGGTTGGTGCAGTTTTTGTGTACAGTCCTGCGGAGATATTACATTCTATTGGTGGCACGACGTTGATGTGGGTGTTCATCATCTTTGCCTATTACTTCATTGCCACAATGCTTCCTATTGATAAGATCATAGGCCGAATTTATCCGGTGTTTGCAATCTCTTTGCTTTTCATGGCGGGGGCGTTGTTTTTTGTACTCGTACTCAAATTCCCGCAGTTGCCTGAGTTCTGGGATGGTTTAGGAAATAAGGCTCTTACTGTGGATCCATCGTGGAAGGACTCCCTCTTTCCATGTCTGTTTATCACTGTAGCGTGTGGAGCAATCAGTGGGTTTCATGCCACTCAAACACCGCTCATGGCACGGTGTTTGGCATCAGAGCACAAGGGACGTCCCATCTTTTATGGTGCAATGATTACAGAAGGCATAGTTGCACTGATTTGGGCAGCAGTGTCTTCTTATTTCTTTTATGCCACACCAGTACCGGGTTCGCAAATTATAGATACTCCTCTTAGTGCTGGGTTCATAACGTCTGCTCCCAAAGTGGCATATATAATATGTAATGACTGGCTGGGCGTTGTGGGAGGATTGTTGGCCTTGTTGGGTATTGTGGCTGCTCCTATAACTAGTGGCGATACGGCATTGCGCTCTGCACGTTTGTGCGTTGCGGAGTTCTTTCATATCTGTCTCTTATACACATCTCCGAGCCCACGAGACAGGCAGAAATC
>CALZNR010000296.1 GCA_945827565.1 uncultured Prevotella sp. | reverse complement strand
TTTCTGCCTGTCTCGTGGGCTCGGAGATGTGTATAAGAGACAGCACATACCCTTCAAGGTGGTGGGCTTCAGCTGGAACAAGGAAACGGGCAAGATGGAGAGCGCACAGGGGGTAAACATCACTCTGGGACTGCCCATCATCCGTGTCTCTGTGGATCATGGCACCGCCTTCGACGTGGCAGGCAAGGGCGTGGCAAGTCCTGATGCCATGCTCCTTTCCATCGACTATGCCACACGTATGGCCATCAACCGTAAAAAACAGCAGCAGGCATGATCGTTATTATTTCTGATGACATTACAGGGGCTGCCGAGATAGCGGGTATGGCACATGCCTACGGACTGAGCACCGTGCTTACCACGGGCGAACAGTGCCCCTCAGACAATAAGGCAGAGGTGGTGGTGTTTGCCGCCGACACCCGTTCGATGAGCGAGGAAGAGGCTTGCAACACCATCAGGCGCATTGCCGCTCCACTGAAAGAGACAGAGGGGGTGCGCGTGTTCAAGAAGATAGACTCTGTGCTGCGCGGACATGTGATTGCTGAGATGCAGGCACTGATGGACACACTGCAGTGCCCACGAGCCTTGCTGGTGCCGCAAAATCCTTCAAAACAGCGCATCATACGCCAAGGGGAGTATCTTATCGAAAACACGCCCCTGCACCAAACACCCTTCCGTAACGACCCCGAATATCCTGCCGCCACCGCACAGGTGGAGGAGCTGCTGCAACACCGTGCGCAGATGTTGCAGGTGGAGGAGGTGATACCCGCTGCTGGCATCTGCGTGGCCAATGCCGAGGATATGGAGCAGGTGGCACGCCAAACGGCAAAATGTACGGGCGTGGAGAACATGCAGCCAGCTGAGATAGGAGGCATACTGATAGGAGGAGCCGCCGATGCCTTCGACGCATGGCTGAGACAATGGAGGCCTGACTTGAAACACGCTGAGAAACCCACAGCACTGCCTCCTGTGAGGGAGGTGAACCGTGCGCTGATAGTGTGCGGCAGCACCCAGAGCAAGAGCATTGTGCAACTGCCCTATCTGCGTGCCATCGATGCCACCGAGGTGATGATGCCCGAAGAGGTGTTTCACGGTAGAGAGAATGGGGTGTGGTTCCGCATACTGCAAGAGGAGTACGAGCAATCGCCCGTGCTGGTGGTGGGCATTGGAGACTATGGCAATTATGGTGCAGCCTACGCACTGCGACTGAAGGACCTGATGGCACAGGCCGTGCAGGCACTGGTGATACAGCATCCACCGCAGTTGCTGCTCATAGAGGGGGGCGCCACTGCCTTTGCCATACTGAGCAAGCTGCGCTGGAACACCTTCACCGTGGCAGGACAGTACGCTCCCGGCGTGGTGGGCATCAGGCATGGCAGCATCCACATCATCCTGAAACCCGGCAGCTATCCCTGGGGTGCCATCTTCGGCAGCCCACGATAAGAACGCAATGCAGGGTGAAAAATCAGAAACAAAAGGCTGTAGGACAAAGAAAAATGGTATATTTGTGCCCAAATTCAAATAACCATGATTTCATTAGAATGTGATTACAACAACGGAGCGCACCCCAAGGTGCTGCAACGACTGATTGACACCAATGCAGAACCATCGGGCTGCTACGGTTTTGACGTGTATTGCGATGAAGCCAAAAAGAAGATTATGGCTGCATGCAAAAACGAGAACGCCGACATCTTTTTCATGTCGGGAGGTACACAGACCAATGCCACGGTCATCGATTCTATCCTGCACTCCTATGAAGGGGTGATTTCGGTGGATACAGGGCATATCAACACCCACGAGGCAGGCTCGATAGAGTTTACCGAGCACAAAATCATCAACGTGCCCAACAGCAACGGCAAACTTACCGCCACCACCTTGGCCACGTTCATGGAAAACTTTCTTGCAGATGGCAATAACATGCACTCTGTGTTTCCTGGACTGGTGTATATCACCTTTCCCACCGAGCTGGGCACCCTCTACACCGCACACGAACTGGACCAGCTCTATCGTATGTGTCGCAAGTACAAGCTCCCGCTGTATGTTGACGGGGCACGTCTGGGCTACGGTCTCACCGCCAAGGGCTGTGATATAGACCTGCCCTATCTCTCTAACCACTGCGATGTGTTCTATATCGGAGGCACCAAGATAGGTGCCCTGTGTGGCGAGGCAGTGGTGTTTACCCATCACAATGCCTACGAGCACTTCTTCAGTATTCAGAAGCAGCACGGCGCCGTTCTTGCCAAGGGACGCCTGTTGGGAGCGCAGTTTGACGCCCTGTTTACCGACAATCTTTATTTCGACATTGCACGCCACGGCAATCTGATGGCAGAGGAGATGCGTGAGGTGTTCCGCAAGGCACGGTATGATTTCTACAACGATTCTCCCACCAACCAGCAGTTTGTGATTATCGACAACAAGGAGGTGAAGCGCATAGAGAAAGAGGTAATCTTCACCCATTGGGGCCCGGCGGATGCCCATCACACCATCTGCCGATTTGTGACCAGCTGGGCCACCACTCCAGAGGAAATAAAGGCATTGGAAAAGGTGGTGACGGGAACCTGCTGAGCACTTTCTTGACCTACATCAAAAAAAAGAGAAAAAGGAATAAAAATACCGCAAAGCTATTGTTGTGTACGCGCACAATTCATATCTTTGCATCGCATTCGGGAGAATGCACGTTATTCATTAGGTTAGTAGTTAATAGATTTAAGGTAAAGATTATGTTATTAGATTTTCAAACAACTGTACAGTTGGTGACAGTAGCAATTGCAACTGTGTTGAGTGTGATTACGCTCATCCCTGTCTCTTATACACATCTCCGAGCCCACGAGACAGGCAGAAATC
>CALZNR010000295.1 GCA_945827565.1 uncultured Prevotella sp. | reverse complement strand
GTGTCTCTCTGCCAGTGAGAGGAATGGGCGCGCTTAGCATCTGGGGGAATTATTTATCAATAAAATTATAAATTTTTAATTCTCAATCATTTATGTGGTTATTAAATTCATCAATTGGAAGAAAAGTGTTGATGGCTGTAACCGGTGTTGCGCTTATTTTGTTCTTGACATTCCACATGTCAATGAACCTGGTGGCGCTGTTCTCGGAAGAAGGCTACAACATGATTTGTGAATTCTTGGGTGCCAACTGGTACGCCTTGGTTGCAACCTTAGGACTGGCTGCGCTGGCAGTGATACACATCGTGTATGCCTTTATCCTTACGGCACAAAACCGCCGTGCGCGTGGTGAGGCTCGATACGAGGTGACCGCCAAGCCCGCCAAGGTGGAGTGGGCATCACAAAACATGCTGGTGCTGGGACTTATTGTGGTGCTGGGCTTGCTGCTGCACCTGTTCAACTTCTGGTACAACATGATGTTTGCCGAACTCACAGGCATGATAGTGCCCCACGACCCCGCTGATGGCTATGCCTATATACAGGACACCTTCTCTTGTCCGGTATATGTGGTGCTCTACATCGTGTGGCTGGCAGCCATCTGGTTCCACCTCTCTCATGGTTTCTGGAGTGCTATGCAAACCCTTGGCTGGAGCGGTAAGGTGTGGTTCTGCCGTTGGAAGGTGATAGGCATTGCCTATACCACCCTGCTGATGCTGGGCTTCTTGGTGGTGGTGCTCTACTTCGCATTCACCTCTTGCTGTGGCGGTTGCGCTGCGTGCTGCTAAGCATCAACGCTATTTTCATTCAATCTAAAAGAATAAACAATTATGGCTAAGACATTAAATTCCAGAATACCCGAAGGTCCAGTGGCAGAGAAATGGACCAACTATAAGGCTCACCAGCGCTTGGTGAACCCCAAAAACAAACTGAAACTCGACGTGATTGTGGTAGGTACCGGACTTGCCGGTGCATCGGCTGCCGCTTCACTGGGCGAGATGGGCTTCAATGTGCTCAACTTCTGTATTCAAGACTCTCCACGCCGCGCACACTCTATTGCAGCACAGGGAGGTATCAACGCTGCCAAGAATTATCAGAACGACGGTGACTCTGTGTATCGTCTTTTCTACGACACCGTGAAGGGCGGCGACTACCGCGCCCGTGAGGCCAATGTGTATCGCTTGGCAGAGGTGTCAAACAATATCATCGACCAGTGTGTGGCACAGGGTGTGCCCTTTGCACGTGAGTACGGCGGTATGCTTGCCAACCGCTCTTTCGGTGGTGCACAGGTGAGCCGCACCTTCTATGCCAAAGGACAAACCGGACAGCAGTTGCTGCTGGGAGCCTACTCTTCGCTGAGCTGTCAGGTAAAGGCAGGCAAGGTGAAACTCTATACCCGTTATGAAATGGCAGACCTTGTGATTGTAGATGGTCGTGCCCGTGGTATCATTGCCAAGAACCTGGTGACAGGACAGCTGGAGCGCTTCAGCGCCAATGCCGTGGTGATTGCTACCGGTGGCTATGGCAACACCTACTTCCTCTCTACCAACGCTATGGGTTGCAACTGCTCTGCAGCCATGGCTTGCTACCGCAAGGGAGCCTACTTTGCTAACCCCTCTTACGTGCAGATTCACCCCACCTGTATCCCCGTTCACGGCGACAAGCAGTCAAAGCTGACCCTGATGTCAGAGTCGCTGCGTAACGACGGGCGTATTTGGGTGCCCAAGAAACTGGAAGATGCCAAGAAATTGCAGTCTGGCGAAATTCAAGGATATGACATCCCCGAGGAAGATCGTGACTACTATTTGGAGCGTCGCTATCCCGCCTTTGGTAATCTGGTGCCCCGCGACGTGGCAAGCCGTGCTGCCAAGGAGCGTTGCGACAAAGGCTACGGCGTGAACAACACCGGACTGGCAGTGTTCCTCGACTTCTCTGAGAGTATCAATCGTTTGGGTATAGACCAAATCATGCAGCGCTATGGCAACCTCTTCGAGATGTACGAGGAGATTACCGACGTGTTCCCCGGCGACTTTGCCAAGGAAATCAACGGCGTGAAGTACTACAAGCCCATGATGATATTCCCTGCCATCCACTACACCATGGGTGGTATTTGGGTGGATTACGAATTGCAGACCACTATCCCCGGACTCTTTGCTATCGGAGAGTGCAACTTCTCTGACCACGGTGCCAACCGTTTGGGTGCATCGGCACTGATGCAGGGACTTGCCGACGGCTACTTCGTGTTGCCTTACACCATTCAGAACTACCTGGCTGATCAGGATATCTGGCCTCGCCTTTCTACCGACCTGCCCGAGTTTGCTGAGGCAGAGAAAGCAGTGGCAGCAGAGACCGACCGCCTGATGAATATCAAGGGTAAGCGCTCAGTAGATTCTATCCACAAGGAGCTGGGTCACATCATGTGGGAACACGTGGGTATGGGACGCACCAAGGAAGGCCTGGAAGAAGGACTCAAGATGCTGAAAGAACTGCGCAAGGAGTTTGAGAGCAACCTGTTTATCCCCGGTAGCAAGGAAGGACTGAACATCGAACTCGACAAAGCCATCCACCTGCGCGACTTCATCATCATGGGCGAACTCATTGCCTACGATGCGCTGCACCGTGAGGAGAGCTGCGGCGGACACTTCCGCGAAGAGCATCAGACAGAAGAGGGAGAGGCAAAGCGCGACGATGCCAACTTCTTCTATGTGGGATGCTGGGAATACCAGGGCAGCGACGAGAAGGCACCCGTGCTTATCAAGGAGCCGCTGGAGTATGAGGCTATCAAAGTTCAAACACGTAACTATAAGAATTAAAACACCATGGCAAAGAATATATCATTCACACTGAAATACTG
>CALZNR010000294.1 GCA_945827565.1 uncultured Prevotella sp. | reverse complement strand
GTTAATAATAAAGTAAAGTCAAAGTAATGTTGAGTTAGATAGCGACGACAAAGTTAGTTGGAAGCCGCCGATTGCAACCCTAATTTTTGATAAAACGACTATAAAAAACAAGAAATCCCATCGCAGAGTGGTTACACGCTGCGACGGGATTTCTATACTATCTGATCACTTTCTTCACCTCCATACGGTTGCCCGACACCATCCTAACAACCAAGGTACGGTGGTCGGAAGACACGGTCTGCAGGTTCTCCATTACCTTGTTTTTAGGAGCTTCAAACTGTGCCACCTTCTGACCGTTGGTGGTATAAACCTCGCACTGTACAGTGGCATCGGCAGCAATGGCATCAATACCCGTGCCAGCCATCACCTTCAGCACGCCCTTTTTGGCAAGCAGTTCAGAGGTGTCCCATGTAAGGTTGTTCGGCAGTGAGGGCAAATCCAAAGTAGGCGTGCCGCTGAATGAGTTGGTGGCCTCCCACAGGGTAAAGCTGTCACCGGCGGCAGGTGTATAGCCTTCTGCCAAGGTTACCTTGAGAATACCCTTCACCGACACCCACTTTCCTTGCAACTTAGACTGCTTGGAGGCTGAGAGCAGCATATCGAGCGTGCCACCTTCGTTCACAGCCACGGTGCCCGTGGCGATGATAGTGCCCGCAACAGTTTCGCTGAGAGTGGCACGTGGCATCAGCGTACTTCCGCTGTTGATGGTGATGGAAGTGAGATATGCCTGTCCGAGCAACACTGAAGAGCCGTTGCCTGTGATGGGCTTGGTATCATTGAACAGCGCACCCGTGGTGATTCCACTGAAGTAGAAACCGCCTTCTTCCACGATGATAGAGCCTGTAATCTTGCCTGCTGTCACCACGCGCATAATGCCTGCACCCTTCTTGATGATGCTGCTGGTGCAGGAAGTGCTCATGGTCAGGTCGCCACCATCGGTACCGAAGATATAGGAACCGCTACCGGCGAGGGTACCGCTACCTGTGACCTTGCCAAGGGGGAAGTTCTTGCCATTGTTGTTGATAGACACTCCGCTGTTCATCTTGAGGGTGGCCTTGGGCAAGCCATAGCTGTTGTTGAAATAGAACACGGGATCGTAGTTGGTACCACGCTTCTGCACGCCCGGCACCACCGTACCTTCAAAGTCACTCCAGTTGCCATTGAGATAGTTGCGCACGCCGGCAGCATACACGTTCAGCGTTCCTTGTCCTGTCAAGGTTCCTGTGTAGTTGCATCGCGAATCAAGGTAGAGAGAAGCCTCTGAACCCTCGGGCACCACAAAGTTGGCTTTGTTGGTGGTGTAGCTATATTCACTTGAGGGGTCATAGAGCGAGCCGCCTTGAAGCACCACAGTAGAAGGAAGGGCAGTCACATTATCGCTCTCTGAAGCGTTCAGGATACCTCCGTTGACAACCAACTTAGAGAAGGTATTGCCTGCGCCAAGGGTGAGTGTACCTCCACCTGTTTTGGTGAGCACAGAACTGCTGCCGCCTGCCAATATACCCTTGTTGAGTGTGGCAGTATTTGACTTGGGCACCTCGATGGTGGCTTCTCCGCCCGATATGGTAATCACCTGGTCGGTTATCAATCCGCCGCCCAACTCCAGGGTAGCACCATCAGAGAGGTTGATGCGTGTGTTCACGTTGCCCAATGCGCCCCAGTCGGTTCCTTGGTTATTGGCAAGATTGCTGACACTGAGTTTGCCCGCATTGACGTTCACCTTACTCAAATGGTTCACGCTGTTCACTGTGAGCGAACCTGTGCCTTTTTTATGGAGAATCACATCGCCAATGATGCTGTCGCCACTCAGCACAAAGTCTTTGCTGCTGTTGTCGAAGGTCACGGACGCAGGAGCCACATTGCCTTCCACCTGTATATCGGTAACGAGAGCATCATCGTTGAACAGCACATCAGAGCCAGGGACAAACACCACAGAGGCTGTACCTCCCTCTGCTACAAAGTTGGCTGTATTGTCAGAATTCCATACGCTGCTCTCCCCACCCTTCCAGGTCAGGTTGGCTGCCTCATAGTCTGTAATCACGATGTAGAGTTTGCCGTCCTCGTATGTCAAGGCACTCTTCTGATAGGTCAGGCCTTCAAGTATCACATCTGCGATATTACCTTCTATCTTGCCCACCTCGCCAATGAGATATTTGCCCGCGGTGAGTTTGGAACTGCCTGCAGCACTGTGTGACACCAAGTAGATGACGGGAGTATTGTATTGCGGACCGTTGTTCCACACTTTCTTTTCTATCTTCAGCACGCTGGCATTGACCTTGTCTGCTTGTAAGCCGTCAGAGAAGAGGTCTATCTCCACGCGCGAGCCAAAGCCAAGGAGCAGAGAGTCGGCTGTGATGCTGCCTGCAGCAGAGGCTGTACCAAGCTGGATGGTGGCATTGTAGTCGGCCTGCACGGCTTTCTTGAACACACCACCATTGGTGCTCAGCGTGGTATGCCTGTTGAGCCACACCCTACTGCCCTGCATCGTGCCGTCAAACTTCAGTGTTCCTGCCCACACGTCGGTATTGCCCGTGTAGGTCTGGGTCACAGCCGGCAGCACCAAGGTGCCGTCGCCCTGCTTCACCAAGCGCATAGCACCGCCAAAGGCTCCACCTGTAAGTGTATGGGTGTAATAGGCATAATTGATGGTGGGGTTCTTGCCGCTGGCACCGTTCACATCAGTGCCCTGCACCCACGAAGGAGCATTGTCGAAGAAGATATAGGGAGCGGCACCGTCTGCCACACTGATAGCCATATCTCCTGTTTCGCAGGCTATCACTGCCTTGCCGTTGAGGGCGGAGGTGATGCTACCCTTGTTTGCCACCTCGGTACGTCCCTGCATGGTGAGTGA
>CALZNR010000293.1 GCA_945827565.1 uncultured Prevotella sp. | reverse complement strand
TACACACTGCATATCGTCGGCAGCGTCAGATGTGTATAAGAGACAGTACCCCAACAGTGCAAACGTGGTGAAGTGATACCTTTCGGGGTGTCACTTTTTTCTTTTTTACAGGATAATCCTAAAAAATCCCAATTTATTTTGTGGTTCATTCCATTTGCAGTAATTTTGCAACTCGCATGGAAAGGGCTCCTCTTTATCCCTCAATGTGATAGACGGTTCCCTTCTTCATTATTCAGATACCACTAAAATAATTACATGGAACAGACAAAACAATTGGTTGATGCAATCATAAAAGGAGTGCAAGAGAAAAAAGGAACAGACATCACGGTTATCAATCTCTCTGAGATAGAGGGTTCAATATGTCGCTATTTCGTTATTTGTCAAGGCAATTCACCGCAGCAGGTAGAGGCCATTGCCGATGAAATAGAAGAAACGGCACGCATAGATGCACAGCAAAAGCCTGTCAGAGTGGTGGGCAGGGAGAATGCAGTGTGGGTGGCCATGGACTATAGCGATGTGATGGTGCACGTGTTTGTGCCCGATGCGCGCGAATACTACGACTTGGAACACCTGTGGAGTGACGCACCCATGGAGATGATACCTAACTTAGATTGAAGAAAGCATGAACAATCAGAATAACAACAATCCCAAGATGAATATGCCCAAGTTCAACATGAACTGGTTGTACTTCATCGTTTTGGCACTACTTGCCATCCTATTCATTACTGGCGGAGGCGGCAAGTCGAGCGTTTCTGTCACCACCTCTTACTCGGAATTCAAGCAAATGGTGCTCAAGGGATATGCCAAGGAAATTGTGGTCAATGGCACTGAGCGAACTCTGCAGATGTATGTCAATCCCGAGCACATACGCGACGTGTTCAAACAGGGCGTGAACAATACGGGCACCAATCCCAGTGTATTGGTGGAATATGGTTCGGTAGAGAATCTTGAAAACTTCATAGAACAGGCCAAGGCAAGCAAGAAATTTACTGGCAAATATAGCTATGAAAACAAGAGTGGCAGTGACTTTATGAATATTCTCCTCAATGTGTTGCCTTTCGTGTTTTTAGTGGGCATCTGGATATTCTTCATGCGCCGTATGGGCGGTGGAGGTGCAGGCAGCGGAGGAGTGTTCAATGTGGGCAAGAGCAAGGCCAAGATGTACGAGAAGGGTGGTGAGATGAACATCACCTTCAAGGATGTTGCAGGTCAGGAGGGTGCCAAGCAGGAAATCAAGGAGATTGTTGATTTTCTGAAAAACCCCGCCAAATATACCGAACTGGGAGGAAAAATTCCCAAGGGAGCCCTGCTGGTTGGTCCTCCAGGAACTGGTAAGACACTGCTTGCCAAGGCTGTGGCAGGAGAGGCTGGCGTGCCCTTCTTCTCTATGAGTGGTAGCGACTTCGTAGAGATGTTCGTGGGTGTAGGTGCCAGTCGTGTGCGCGACCTCTTCCATCAGGCAAAGGAAAAATCTCCCTGCATTATCTTTATCGACGAGATTGATGCCGTGGGGCGTGCTCGTTCCAAAAACCCCTCCATGGGAGGCAACGACGAAAGGGAGAATACGCTCAATGCTCTGCTCACCGAGATGGACGGCTTCGGCACCAATAGCGGTGTTATCATCCTTGCTGCCACCAACCGTGCCGATATCCTTGATTCCGCATTGCTGCGTGCTGGGCGCTTTGACAGGCAGATTCATGTGGATTTGCCCGACCTGAACGAGCGCAAGGAAGTGTTTAAGGTGCACCTGCGCAGGGTGAAGATCGACGAGACGGTGGACATTGACTTCCTTGCCCGACAAACGCCGGGCTTCTCTGGTGCTGATATTGCCAACGTGTGCAATGAGTCGGCACTGATAGCCGCAAGGCACAACAGTAAAACGGTGTGCAAGCAAGACTTTCTGGATGCCGTGGATAGAATCATTGGCGGATTAGAGAAGAAGACAAAGATTATGACCATGGAGGAGAAACGCTCTATCGCCATCCACGAGGCAGGACATGCCACCATCTCATGGTTCACAGAGTTTGCCAACCCATTGGTAAAGGTGAGCATTGTGCCGCGCGGACGGGCATTGGGTGCCGCCTGGTACCTGCCCGAAGAGCGTCAGATAACCACCAAGGAGGCTATGCTCGACGAAATCTGCTCGCTGCTGGGCGGTAGGGCTGCCGAAGAACTGTTCGTGGGACGTATCTCAACCGGAGCCATGAACGACTTGGAGAGAGTAACAAAAACGGCATACGGCATGATAGCCTACGCAGGTATGAGCACTCAGTTGCCCAATATCTGCTTCTACAACAATACAGAATATCAGTTCCAAAGACCTTACTCGGAAACCACTGCCAAAGTGATGGACGATGAGGTGCTGAAGCTTATCAACGAACAGTACGAGCGTGCCAAGGCGATACTGAAGGAACATGCCGAGGGGCATGCACAGTTGGCACAGTTGCTGATAGACCGTGAGGTGATCTTTGCAGAAGATGTGGAACGTATCTTCGGCAAGCGCCCTTGGGTAAGTCGTTCTGAAGAGGTGCTCGAGGCACAGCAAAGGGCGCAGGCAGAGGCCATGGCAGAACAGCGTGCCAAGGAACTGGAACAGGAAAGAGAACAACAGAACAAAGAAAAGGAGGAAAAGCAATGAGTAATCTGATAACCCGTTCCATCACAGGCATTCTGTTTGTCACTGCCTTGGTGGTGTGCTTCTTGAATGCAATGGCAATGGCACTGCTCTTTGCCCTTATTACAGCACTCAGCGTATGGGAGTTTACAGGCCTGGTCAACCATCATAAGCAGGCAAGCGTCAACCGCTTTATATGCACCTGTCTCTTATACACATCTCCGAGCCCACGAGACAGGCAGAAATC
>CALZNR010000292.1 GCA_945827565.1 uncultured Prevotella sp. | reverse complement strand
GGCTTTCTTTGGTATGCCACAGAGGGTGGCGGCGTTTGTCGTGACGACGGAAGACAGGTGGACGTGTTCCGTTCTGATGCAGAGCATCCAGACCTGTTGGGAAGCAACACGGTGCTCTGTTTGGCCGAGTCGGGCAACCGGATTCTCATAGGAACCACCCACGGGGCCAGTGTGCTTGATAAAAGTGATTACAGCATAAGGCGGCTTGCTGAGGTGGACGACCGGCGTGTGGACGATATCCTTGTGGCATCTGGCGGCAACTGGTGGCTGACCGCCAACAGAAAGGTGTATGAGTACTCGGCCGAAGGCAGGTTGCTGCGAACAATCGATGCCGGCGACAAATATATTTTCCGGCTATATGAGGACTCTCAGGGGCAACTGCTGTGCAGGCAATGGGAGGGCGGAACGCTGCGCCTCGACGGCGAGCGGCTTGTGCAGGTGGGCGATGGATGGGCCGACAGCATAGATTTCCGACGCATATCTACCGACAATAAGGGCAACAAACTGGTGGCCGACGGCTTCGGCGGATGCCACGTTCTGGGCAGAAGCAGTCAGAAATGCTGGTTCGACGGTAGCGTGCTCACCAAGGAGACTGCCGACTCGGTGCGCCGTGCCCGTGCTCTCTCAGAGCGTCCCACGGCTTTGGCTGTGGGCGGCAATGGCAATATATGGTTCAGCACAGGCAAGGATATACGTTGCAAAGGGCAGGATGGCGAGGAAAAAGTGGTGAGCAACATCAAGGACATCTCGGCGATAGCGCTGGCTCCCGACGGCACCATGTGGTTTGCTTCCATATTCGGCCATCTGTACAGGTACAGTCATGGAGAGACAAGGATAGACGACTATGCCACCAACGAGTATGGCGATGGGGTGACGGCCATGTCGGTGGACAGTGCCGGACGGGTTGTTATGCTGAGCGATCGGTATGTCAGGATTTACGACCCAGTGCGTAAGACCCTGAGACAACAGAGCAGGGAAGTCTGTGGCACATACATGATAGAACTGCAGGAAACGGCACCTTCGGGCCGGTGGAGCCAGCCCATGCGTGACAGGGTGAAGGAACGCCTGCCGGGATGGATGTGGTGGATGCTTGCCGGGCTCCTGCTGGTATTGTCGGCACTTGTGTGCCATATCCTGATGCTGCACCAACAGCGCAGGCTTTTTATGCAGCAGATGAGGAGCAACGTGTGTCTGGGAGACCAAAGTCTGGCGCAGTCAGCAGTAAAAATGGCGGTTTCAGAGCGAGAGAGACAGTGGCTCCAGCGTGCCATCGCCCAAGTGGAGGCCCATCTTGACGACGAGGGCTACACTGTGGAGCAGTTGAGCAGCGATATGTGTATGAGCCGCATGACCTTTTACCGCAAGATACAGTCGGCCTCTGGTTATACGCCCTCCGAGTTTGTGCGCACCATCCGCCTGCGCCGTGCGGCCGAACTGCTGCGCAAGGGCGGCATGAGTGTTACGGAAATAAGTTATGCCACGGGTTTCTCCTCTGTCAGCTATTTCAGCAGGTGCTTCCGCACGATGTTCGGCATGTCGCCCACACAGTTCAGTGGCAGCACGTCGGCCGAACCGTAAGCCTTTGTCTTGTGCACTGCAGGCCTAACAGCACTGCACCTGTGTCGCCGTTCATTTCAGGAACGCTCTGATTTGCTCTTGCGACAGCTGCTGCTCCTTGGGCTTGAAGCCGTGGCCTGCACCCGGGATAACGTAAAGTTGGGCATCCTTATACAGCTTTGCGGCGCGGCGCGAGTCGTCCATCGACACCACACGGTCGGCATCGCCCTGGATGATGAGCACGGGCTTGCGGAACTTCTTGATGGTGTTGAACACGTCGATGTGGCGCAGTTCCATGAAGAAGCGGCGCCCTAACGGCACGTTCCACAGGCGGGTGGTGTCGGGAATGTCGGTCTCTTTGGGATAGCGGGTGTTCCAGTTGTCAGGAATACAGAGGGCGGGGAACACGAGCACGAGCTTGTGTATCTGCCGGGGGATACGGGCCGCCGTCATGGCCGACACAAATCCGCCCTGGCTCTCGCCGATGAGCACAATCCTCTTGGCATCCACGTCGGGCTGATGGCGGAAGTGCTGCACGATGGCTTCCAGGTCGTTCTGCTCGTCAATCACAGACATGTTCATCGTGTTGGGGTCGCTCAGGCTGTTCACAGAGCCGCAGGGAAAGTCGAACACGTAGCACTGGTAGCCCAGCTCGTTCAGCATTTTGAAATAGGTGCGCCCATAGGCATGACTGCCGTTGAAACCGTGCGAAATGATGGCCACGGGCTGTTTTTGGCCAGTGTATGGCGGTTTGCTGATGAGGCCGTAGATGCGCCTGCCTCCATTGTCTATCCATAGGGGTTCTGCGCTCCTGCTCTCCTGCTTGGTGGTCGCTGTTTTCATGTTTTGAGATGTGCCTGCGGTGCCGCCCATCTCGCTGTTGTCTGTGATGGAAAGATTGGCCGCCTGTGCCGCCAATGCCCATGCGCTGCTTGCCAACAGCACCAAGGTCAGAATCTTCTGTTTCATCTTTGTCTCTTCTTTTGGGTTCTGTCTGCAAAGATATACATAAGTGTTGAGAAACCCTTGCACTGATGTATAAAGTTGTGGTGGCCATGTATCAAAAGACGCAAGTGTGGGTTCCCCTCCCGGTTTTCCCAAGGGGGAATTAAAGGATGAAAAGATTAAAGAATTAAAAGCCCCACCCGACCTCCCCAAGGGGAGGAGAAGGAAAGAATGAAGGCACGATTCTATTGCAGGATAAGTGATTGATTATGTGCGGATAATGGACTTTCTGAGATGGAGTCCGTTCATGCCGTTTTCTAAAACTGCCACTTTTGCGTTCCAAAAGTGGCAGTTTTGCAAAAC
>CALZNR010000291.1 GCA_945827565.1 uncultured Prevotella sp. | reverse complement strand
TTTCTGCCTGTCTCGTGGGCTCGGAGATGTGTATAAGAGACAGATCTCAAGGAGACACGCACAGGCCTGTGGGACTACTCCTACAATGTGGGCTTTGTGTCGTTAGACTATCAGTTGAACCTCACCAACCTCTTCTCGGGCGTGAACCCCAAGCGCCGCTTTGCCCTGTCGATGTTCGTGGGCCCGTCGTTGCAGATGGTCATCAGCGAGCAAGAGCAGTTGAGCGCCAAGGAACTGGTGCGCAGCAACCACCGTGTGGTGCGCAACAGCGATATGAAGGGCAGCAAGATGGGCATTGGTCTCAATGCGGGCATGAAGTTAGAGTATTTTGTAACCCCCCAGTTGGGTGTTCATCTCACCCCCAACTTCTATCTGCTGGGCAGCGGAGTGGCAAAGGGTATCGACCTGCTGGATGTGCGCTATCTGCAAAGCGTGAGCATCGGCGCTCAGTGGAAGTTGAAGATGGGAAAGTAGGCAGGGTTGTGAACATAGAGTGATGAAAAGAGTGATGAGAACAAAGAATTGTGAATTAGGAGATAAAATGATGAAGAAGGAGCATGGATTGCTTCTCCTGCTCTGGCTGCTGGCAACCATACTGTTGTGGTTGCCTCTGACTGCTTTGGCACAAAAAGAGAAGCCCAAAGAAAATTACGTCACCAACGAGGCACGTGCCACGGTGTTGGCTTTGGAAAAGATTATCAGAGAGCACGGCCGCAATAAAGCGTCATACCCTTTCATAGAAGACAAGCTGAATAAATTCAAGAACAATCCCTATGTCATCAGCGGCGTTGCCGATGCCTTTTGGTACAAGAACCAAGACTCTGCCCAAGCCCGTAAATACATCCTCCGTGCCATACAGGTAGATCCGTCTTACCAGCCCAGCTATGGGCTGATGGGCGATATAGAGGGAACATACTATCTGTGGGACGCAGACCCCAAACACGACTCGCTGAGCCTCGACTGGTACAGGAGAGGCATCAAAGCCAGTCCTGCCACCCCCGGCTGCTACGAGTCTCTTGCCCTGTATTATGCCAAGCAGAAGATGGGCGACAAGATTTATGCCACTTTGGAGCCCATGCTGAAATACGACTCCACCTATCAGGCACATCTAAGGGCAGCACGTCTGCTGAACGACCGTGTGGTGGGCACCGACAAAGAAATGTTTCAACAGTACGGTACGGAGATCATGGAGCATTATGCGCTGGCGCATCCCGACTCCATGCTTGCCTACGACTACGCACAGTATCAGAACTTCTTCTTTGCCACAGGGCGATATGCCAAGGCACTGCAGATATGCGACGATGGGTATAAGCGTTGGCCCAAGAGTATGACACTGCTGCGCAATGCCATGCAGGCAAGCTTCAACTTGGAGCTGAGCGATTCCACCATCATGTACTACGAGAAGATGTGCCAAACCTTCAACAGGGTAGATAGTCCGCAGATAAAAGATGCCGATGTGTATTACTATGCCATCAGTCTGCAGCGCAAGAAACAGTACGAAAAGGCCGTCGCCGCCTTCCTCGACGTTACCACCATGCCCGGTGCCACCGACAGGTTCCGCTCCAATTCAGTGCAGAAGGTGGCCGACTGCTACAAGGAACTGGGCAACTACGACATGGCCGAAAAGACCTACCTGCAATATGTGGAGCAGCGCAAGGCAGACAGCGTGCTCACCGTGCGCGACCTTGCACTCGTGGCCAACATGTACAAGGCAAAGGCAGAAGAGAGCAACGGAGAAGAGAAGATAGACGCGCTGAACAAGGCCGATGCCGTGTATGGCGAGATGGCACAGCTGTTTCCAGAGAGTGCTGTGAACGCCAACTACAACAGGTTCCGCATAGTGCACGGCATGGACCCCGAAGACGTGCAGAAAGAACATCCGGGCAGGTCTCGCCCCTTTATGGAGGCCATCTATCGCACGTTGAAAGACAAGGCAGAGTTAGACGAAGCAGACAAGGCGTATCTGGAAACAGCCTCCCGCTGGCTCAGCTATCGTTGCTTCTTTGTAGGTGAATATGCACTCTGCAATGAATACGTGACGTGCTGGCTAAGTCTGGACCCCGCAAACGACACTGCCAACACTATCTACAACCAAGTGAAAAAATTTGGAAAGCGCCGTTAAAACAGCAAAGGGAAAGGCGCATAAGACAAGATGAAAACGAACAACAACATAACTTCATTCAAACAACTTCTGCTGACAGTAGTGGCGCTGCTGGTGATGGCAGGATGCAGCAGTGACAGTTGGGAGGGCACTCCCGATGCACTGACCCATGAGGTGGAACCCGTACCCATACGCCTAAGTGTGAAGGGCAATGTGGTGATTACTTCTGATGTCGCAATGACAAATATCATGCCCCATGTGGCAGGCGAGGTGACAAACACCCTTGTTAACGGTCAGGAGGTGGGCATCTTTGTGATTGATTCCGCCACCGTGATGGATATGAAGCGTGGCACCAACTTTACCAGTGACTATTCCAAAGCATATGCCAATGTGAAAGGCCGCATAACAGTCGTTGGTGGTGACACACAGATTACAGCCCTCGACGCCGATGGCAACCCCATCACCCTGTACTATCCCAAGGTGAAAGAAACCACGGTGTATGTGCTGGTGTATGCACCCTATAAGGAGGACATCACCTTAAAGCAGTTTCGCAATGGATTTGATTTTACCGTAAAGACCTCTCAGGGAAGTTATACCGAGTATCAGCAGAGTGACCTGCTCGTGGGATGGACCAAGGTTTCCACCACCAACTTCTTCAGAGAGCAGAGCAACACACCGCTATCCCTGCGCCATGCCCTGAGCAGGATAGAGCTGGACCTGAATTATGCCTGTCTCTTATACACATCTGACGCTGCCGACGATATGCAGTGTG
>CALZNR010000290.1 GCA_945827565.1 uncultured Prevotella sp. | reverse complement strand
CATTGAAGCAGCGTCCAAAGCGACCAAGCGCACTATACACCCCTCTGTATTCATCGCCGACATGGGACAGAACTTAGCTGGTTTTCCGGAAATCACTGTAAGCGGACAACGTGGACAGAAGGTGACTATGGTGGTGTCGGAATCACTGAATAAGTATGGCGTGTGCGACCAACGTCAGACTGGCAGACAGCACTATTATGAATACACGCTCAAAGGTGATGGCATTGAGACATGGCATCCGCGCTTTTCGTACTACGGTTTCAGATACATACAGGTAGAGGGGGCCGTACTCGAAGGTCAAGCCAATCCCCATCAACTCCCCGTTATAAAAAAACTGAACAGTTGTTTTATCTACAACTCAGCACCCGAAGTATCTACATTTGAGTGCTCCAATCCACTTTTCACGCAGACACATCGACTGATAGAGCGCGCAGAGCGCAGCAATATGCAGGCGGTGTTTACCGACTGTCCGCACCGCGAAAAATTAGGATGGTTAGAGCAAGACCATCTATGCGGTCCCAGTTTGCTGTACAACTACGACATCACTTCCTTGGTGCCCAAGGTGATTCGCGACATCACCGACACCCAGAAGACTGACGGTATGGTGCCCACCACAGCACCGCAATATGTGTCCTTCGGCAATCTGTTTGACGACAGTCCTGAATGGGGAAGCACACTTATCATCCTGCCTTTCATGTACTACGACTTCTATGGCGACAGCACGCTGATAATCAGGAATTACAGTGCCATGAAGCGCTATGCCGACTATCTGGAAAGCAGGGCTACTGACGGAATTGTGAGTCATGGTCTGGGCGACTGGTACGACTACGGTCCCTGGCGTGCCGGCTTTTCACGCAACACACCCATACCCTTGGTAGCTACAGCACACTACATCTACGATTTGCAGCTGCTATGCAAGGCTGCACAGATGATGAACAAGCCCCAAGACAAGCAAATGTTCGAGCAACGGTTGGACATGGTGACCAGCGCCTTTAACCACACCTTCTACAAGGCAGACTCGTGCAAGTATGGCACAGGCAGTCAAGCCTCCAACGCACTACCCCTTTTCCTCGGTATCTGCGGCAACAACAAAGACAAGGTGCTTGCCTCGCTGCTCGCCGACATTGCAGCCCATGGCAACCGACTCACTACAGGTGATGTGGGCAACCGCTACCTGTTTCAAACGCTGGCGCACAACGGCAAGAACGATTTGCTCTACTCCATGCTCAACCACTACGAAACTCCAGGCTATGGCTTCCAGTTGAAATACGGTGCCACCACTCTCACAGAGCAATGGGATCCAAGAGAAGGAGCCTCGTGGAACCACTTCATGATGGGGCAGATTGATGAGTGGCTTTTTGCCACACTGGCAGGTATCAGCAACCAACCTGGCACCCACGGCATGCAACACCTGCGTATTGCTCCTACCTTGGTGGGCGACCTGCAATGGGTGAAAGCCTCCACAGAAACACTCTACGGCAAAGTTCGTGTAGAGTGTAGCACCACGGTGCTCACGGTAGAGATTCCCGTAGGAAGTGAGGCCACCGTGGTATTGCCATCAGGCACAGAACACGCTGTAGGCAGTGGCACTCACACCTTTCAATTTTGAATCTGCATCCAACCAGCCAACAAGTTGGTTGGAGCTCATCCTTTCCAAAGTCCGTGGAGGTTGCAATATTCCCTTGCAGCCTCCACTTTTTCATGGGTCAGGAACACTGCTTCAGGTTTGTCACCAGGATGGAGTTCTTTTCTATAGACAGCATCCTCGGTTACCAGTTCTATCCACTGGATATAGTGGCTATCCATCATGGGATGCTCAGCACTGCCCACCTTGACCCGATATCCATTATCTACAACTTCTACAACAGGCACATGCTTCTCATAGGCAGCATCCGTTGTATTTTCCTCGAGCAACAACATGGGTTTGCCACAACACACCAATGTCCCTGCACCAACATTCACCACCTCTACGATATTGCCACAAATGGGGCAACGGTAGATTTCTCTCAGTTTAGTCATCTTTCACTCCTTTCTTTATGTATTAAACACTCTGCTTTGGGAAATGCCATCACCGCTCTTTCTACGGCATGTCAACAGCCCTCCCTTTTCTGCAAATATAGGGAATAATCTATCACATGATACTTCCACGCCCACTCATTTATTGTTTTTTATAAAACAGACGAATTATTCATCATAAATTACGATAATTCATGTGAAAACGCTATCTTTGCAATGGTGTTGGATGTCATCATCATTGGAACTACAGACACACCCATCCTGATGACAACACCCCATGCCAGGGAGGCGGTGAGCACGAAAAGTTACACAACCGAAAACTGCACCTGTGAAACATAAATCTTGGAGAACGATATGGAACCCATCAAACAAATACCATACGGAGTGGCCGATTTTGAATTGGTAATCAACCAGAACCTGTACTATGTGGACAAGTCGATGTATCTGGCCGAGTTGGAGAATCAGCCCCGCACGCTGATTTTCATCCGTCCTCGCCGTTTCGGCAAAAGTCTCTTCATCAGTATGATGAGGGCATATTACGACAAGTCGAAAGCCAAGGATTTCGACACCCTTTTTGGCTCCCTGTGGATAGGCAGCCACCCCACTCCGCTCCACAACCATTACCAGGTGCTTTATCTTGACTTCTCGCGCATACTCGGAAATATTGACGTGCTCGAAGAAAAGTTCAACAGCTACTGCTGCGACCAGCTCAACGACTTTATCGACACCTACCGCAACGACTATCCCAAGGAGAGAGTTGACGAGTTCCTGCGCTCCGATGATGCAGGACAGAAGCTCAATCTTCTGCTAAACATGTCGAGGAAATACGCACAGCCGTTGTACCTCATCATCGACGAA
>CALZNR010000289.1 GCA_945827565.1 uncultured Prevotella sp. | reverse complement strand
CAATCATATTGTATCTCTCAAAAACAGTCAACACCAACCTTTCATACAACGACCCCACAACCCTTGCAAACTACAACGACTTCATCATAGAGAAAAACAAACACAAAACAACCCTCATACGCTCAAACTATTGTCGCAATCTCTACGGCACAACATATTTTTGGTATTATCACTTCTTTCCTCTCCCAATCACTAAGAAATATGATCAGCAAACAAAAAATTAAATTCCTGCGTTCTCTCGAACACAAGAAATTTCGCGACATACACAACTCTTTCTTGGCAGAGGGAGACAAAACCATCTCACAACTCATCAACCATTTCAGTTGTGAATATTTGGCAGCCACACAATCTTGGCTTGACGCAAACCCCCACATCGCTGCGCTTGCAAAAGAAACCCATCACACCCAATACGGAGCATGCAGTGAAGGAAATAACCACGTTGGTTGGAATGTTGAGCGACTACTATAAAAAGGATAGGGAGGAGCCACTGGAATTTGAATAGAAAGAACTTCTTAGGTACAGAGAACACTGATTGATGCTAAAGAGTGTGGGCGCAATCCCGTGAGATCTGTGTAATCCGTACCAAAAACAATACAAATGTAAGATTATGAACATATTGATTACGGGCTGTAATGGGCAGCTGGGAAACGAGATGCAGATGTTGGAGAAGTGTAATCCCCAACACAAGTACTTCAATACCGATGTTGCTGAACTCGATATCACCGACCAGCAGGCAATAGAAGACTTTGTACAGAAGAACGAGATAGACGGTATTGTGAACTGTGCCGCCTATACTGCTGTGGATAAGGCAGAAGGTGACAAGGAACTCTGTACGTCGCTCAATACCTTGGCGCCAGCTTATCTGGCGACTGCTGTGGAGAAGCGTGAGGGATGGATGATACAAATATCCACCGATTACGTTTTCAATGGCAAGGGTCACACTCCTTACCGTGAGGAAGACACACCTTCGCCCGACAGTGTGTATGGCAGTACGAAACTCGCAGGAGAGTTAGGTGCATTGAAGTTCTGCAAACGCACTATGATCATCCGTACAGCATGGCTATACAGCACTTTCGGCAATAACTTTGTGAAGACAATGATGCGTCTGGGTAAGGAGAAAACTGAACTGGGCGTTATCTTCGACCAGATAGGCACACCAACGTATGCAGCAGATCTTGCCACTACCATCATGGCAGCCATCAATAAAGGCATTGTGCCTGGGGTGTATCATTTCAGCAACGAGGGTGTCATCAGCTGGTACGACTTTACCAAAGCCATTCATCGCATTGCTGGCATCACCTCGTGCCATGTGCGTCCGCTCCACACCTCAGAGTATCCCACTCCTGCCAACCGTCCTGCCTACAGCGTACTCGACAAGACAAAAATCAAGCAGACTTATGGCATCGAAATACCCTACTGGGAGGAGTCTTTAGAGAAGTGCATCAAAACGTTGTTGTCCACTAATTGATTTTAGGCACGGAACCCCACAACTTTATGGGATATAAAGTCGTGGGGTTCCGTGCCAAAACTATAAAAATATGAATCAAGAAATAGAAAGAAGACGCACATTTGCGATCATATCGCATCCTGATGCCGGTAAAACCACTCTGACAGAGAAGTTCTTGCTTTTTGGTGGACAGATACAGGTGGCGGGTGCAGTGAAAAGTAATAAGATAAAGAAAACCGCCACATCCGACTGGATGGAGATAGAAAAACAGCGTGGAATCTCTGTTTCTACCTCTGTGATGGAGTTTGATTACCATGACTATAAGGTGAATATCCTTGACACTCCAGGTCACCAGGATTTTGCGGAAGACACGTTCCGCACGCTCACAGCAGTGGATTCTGCCATCATCGTGGTGGATGGAGCCAAGGGTGTGGAGACTCAGACACGCAAACTAATGACTGTGTGCCGCATGAGAAACACACCGGTGATTATCTTTGTGAACAAGATGGACCGCGAGGGACGTGATCCCTTTGACCTGTTGGACGAATTGGAACAGGAACTTGAAATAAAGGTACGTCCGTTGAGTTGGCCTATCAATCAGGGTGCCAAGTTCAAAGGCGTGTACAACCTCTATGAAAATAAACTCGACCTGTTCACTCCCGACAAGCAGCGTGTGACAGAAAAGATAGAGGTGGATGTGCATAGCGAACAACTGGAAGAACATGTGGGGTCGGCCGATGCTGCCAAATTGCGCGACGACCTGGAATTGGTCAACGGCGTTTATCCTGCATTTGACACCGACAGTTATCGCAAAGCCGAAGTGGCTCCAGTGTTCTTTGGTTCTGCACTGAACAACTTTGGTGTGCAAGAATTGCTCAACTGCTTTGTAGAGATAGCACCCTCTCCACAGCCCACTAAGGCAGAGGAACGTATGGTGAGTCCAGAGGAGTCAGGATTTACAGGCTTCATCTTCAAGATTACTGCCAATATCGATCCTAACCACCATTCATGTATTGCTTTTTGCAAAGTGTGCAGTGGTAAGTTTGAGCGCAACAAGCCATATCTCCACGTGAGACAGGGCAAATCGTTACGTTTCACCTCGCCCACACAGTTCATGGCGCAGCGCAAGAGTACTATCGATGAGGCGTGGCCGGGAGATATTGTAGGTTTGCCCGACAACGGCATCTTTAAAATAGGTGACACTCTGACTGAGGGAGAACAACTACATTTCAGAGGACTTCCCAGTTTTTCTCCAGAGATGTTCAAATACATAGAGAATGCTGACCCTATGAAAGCCAAGCAACTGCAGAAGGGAATAGACCAGTTGATGGACGAGGGTGTGGCACAGCTGTTTGTCAACCAGTTTAACGGCAGGAAGATTATAGGTCTGTCTCTTATACACATCTCCGAGCCCACGAGACAGGCAGAAATCT
>CALZNR010000288.1 GCA_945827565.1 uncultured Prevotella sp. | reverse complement strand
AGATTTCTGCCTGTCTCGTGGGCTCGGAGATGTGTATAAGAGACAGCATCCACGGTTGCCTCGTATAGTGTTGATCTCTCCATTATGGCACAACAAGCGGAAGGGCTGTGCCAAACTCCATGTGGGGAAGGTGTTGGTAGAGAAGCGGCTGTGCACCAAGGCAAGTCCGCTGGTGAAGTAATTGTTGGTGAGGTCAGGGAAATACTGTCGCAACTGCAAACTTGAAAGCATTCCCTTATAGATGATGGTCTTACTCGAAAGCGAGCAGACATAGAAATCGGGATCGTCAATGCGCTTCTCAATCTTCTTGCGTATGATGTAGAGGGTGCGTTCAAACACAGGCACCTTGTCATCGGTTACTCCAGTTACAAAGAGTTGTTTGATGGCTGGCTCATTGTCCAAGGCTGCCTTGCCCAAGCATGAGGGGTTGGTGGGCACATTGCGCAGGTGCATCAGCGACAGACCTTCACGCTCTATCTCCTCGATCATCACCGAGAGAATCTCTGCCTGCTTCTTCTCGTCTTTGGGCAGAAACACCAGACCAGTACCATACTTACCCTTCTCGGGCACAGGTATTCCCTGCAGCAATATAAACTCGTGCGGTATTTGCAATAAAATACCGGCACCATCTCCTGTCTTGTTGTCAGCACCCTCTGCACCGCGGTGGCGCATGTTCTCCAGAACCTTGAGGGCGTTGTCAACCAAATCATGGCTCTTGTTGCCATGAATGTTAACCACCATGCCGACACCACACGCATCGTGCTCGTACTCGGCATTATACAATCCATTTGCCATATTTAGTTGCATTAAGTTTGATTCCCTGTAACTTTTTGTTACATTCTGACTGCAAAATTACGAAATTACTTACTTTTTGTATTTGTATTTCGTCTGTTTTAAATCTACTTTTTCGTCAGTTTTTACAATCTGTAAGCAAATGGAAGTATTAAAATTACAATATGGCGCTCTTTTAGTTGATTTAATTTAAAAATGAAAGGAGGACATCATTTCACTGTTCAAAAGAAGATGCCCCCCCCTAGATGCGGTGTGGCATATCAGCAGCCTTTGCCGTCGATACTGCAAGCTGCGCCCTCGGCACTATTGTCGATAACCACCTCATCTGCACTGAACACCACACGCCCATCTTCCATCACAAAGCATGGAATACCGATAGAGCCATGGGCTTTTACCGCATCGAAGGCAGGATGACGGTCGCGCAGGTGCAAAAAGGCCTTGAGGTTTCTCACATGCTCGCCAATGTCGATGAGCTGATACTGGGGGTTGCTGCTCAGTTGCTGTTTCACCTGAGTACAATCGGGACAGGTGTCCATTACAAATACCTTGATCATAGTGGTGTGAATTAAAATTGTATTGCCAAGGACAAAGTTACGGAATTTATTTGTATTTGTGAACCATGAGTGGCGAATTAGCTCCCCTTTTTTCACCATTTAACGGGAGAGGTCAAGGGTAAGGAGATGGAAAAGATGCTTGCTTTTGAGTATTGCCCAACAGGGAGAAGCATCTTTGTTTCAAGAGTTCTGACAACAGACGGAAGAGAATGAGCAGTTTGAGCCCTACATGGGCTTGATGCTGTCGAAAGCGGGATTGAAATCCCTCACCATGTAATATGCTTTCTTGGGCTTCAGCTCTTTGTCGAAGAGCAGGGGATAGTTGGAGGTGCCCAACCATGAGTCGCGGTCGGAGAGGTTCCAAAAAGTGACCACATCGATCACATCACGGTGTCTGCGCAGTGTTTTAAACAGCTGGTCATATTGGCGGGTATGAAGGGTGCGGATGTGCGACTTTATCTCCACCCCCTGACGTGAGAACTGCAACTGTCCGCCCATCTCCTTATTGACACGGATATCCAGTTCTGTGATTTGAATATGCCCCACAATAGAGGCATACTTCTCAATAGCGGCAGAGACCTCACCCATAGTGGGCCCATAGATGTTGTAGTGTCCCTGCATCCCTATGCCATCGATAGGCACACCAGCATCTTTCATCTTTTTCACCATGTTGCATATCCTCTGGCACTTGCCCTTGTCGGCTGCATTGTAGTCGTTATAGAAAAGCTGTGCCTTGGGGTCGGCCTCGCGAGCAAATTCAAAGGCCTTGGCTATAAACTCATCGCCACAGAGTTTGTAGAGCTGTGACTCACGGTATGGCACACCTGCGGGCCCCGGATGGTCGGCGATGGCCTCATTGACCACGTCCCAACAGTAAACAACGTCTTTATAGCGGTTCATCACGGTGTGGATATGCCTGCGCAGGCGCTCATAGAACACCTCCTTGGCAACGGGCCTACCCTCCTTGTCAAGCAGCATCCAGTTGGCAAACTGATTATGCCAAACAAGGCAATGCCCACGCATGGGTATGTGATTACGGCGACACCAGTTGGCAATGCTATCAGCCCTTTCCCATCTCCACACGTCTTCGGCAGGATGCAGTTCGCCCGGTTTCATGGCATTCTCACAGGTAACACTGTTGAAGTTGGCAAGCACCACTCTTTGCTCTGCTTCAGAGAAATTGCGAACATTAAGTGCCACGCCCACCTTGAAATAATCTTTGTAAGCGTCTTTGAGGCCGCTCTGCACGCTGTGTGGCTGTGCAAAGCAGGGAAACGATACCGCACCCACAAACAGGCAAAGGGCAACAGCAATGGTTTTAGAAAAGATATTCATGTTCTATCCTTGGTTTTATTGGTTCTGTGAAAAGCAGTGAGAAAACCACTCCTTGATAATCTTTGCATCTTTGGCAAGGTTGTATTGAAATTTGGACCCTTGTGATTACCGGCATACCTTGGCAATAGTTCCACCACATCGTAAATTCTTGAAAACACAAGTGCAAACTCACTGTACTGTCTCTTATACACATCTGACGCTGCCGACGATATGAAGTGTGTAGATCT
>CALZNR010000287.1 GCA_945827565.1 uncultured Prevotella sp. | reverse complement strand
TACACACTGCATATCGTCGGCAGCGTCAGATGTGTATAAGAGACAGGGGGTATATCATCGATGATGCCACCGGTGATTCCATTCCCTATGCCAGTGTTATCTACAAAGGTCATCAGGTGGCGGTGGCCTCCAATGTCAATGGCTATTACTCCATAGCCCGCCACAACGGTTGGGTGCTCACCTTCAGTGCCGTGGGCTATACCACCAGACAAGTTACGGTGAACGCCAACCTGAAAAATACGCTGAACATACGACTGAAACCCGACACCAAAATGCTCAAGGAAGTGACGGTGAGGGCAAAGAAGAACAAGTACAGCAGAAAGAACAACCCCGCTGTTGAACTGATGAAAAAGGTGATAGAGCGGAAGAAGCAAACCCGATTAGAAAACAAGGATTACTACCAGTATAACAAGTACCAGAAGCTGACACTGGCCTTCAACGACATCACCCCCGAAAAGTTGGAAACACCCAAGCTGAAGAAGATGCCGTGGGTGAAAGACCAGGTGGAGATGTGCGAGTACAACAAAAAACTGATACTGCCCATCTCGGTGGACGAAACACTGACGCAGAAGATATACCGCAAGGACCCGCACAGCGAGAAGAGCATCGTCAAAGGGCAGAACTCTACGGGTATCAACGACCTGTTTCAGACAGGAGATATACTCACCACCATCCTCAAGGATGTGTTTACCGATGTGAATATCTACGACGACCAGGTGAGACTGCTGCAATATCCCTTCACCTCGCCCATCGGAAAGGATGCCATTGGCTTCTATCGCTTCTATATCCAAGACACCGTGTATGTGGAACAAGACAAGTGTATTCATCTGCACTTTCTGCCCAACAACCAGCAAGACTTCGGATTCAGAGGCGACATATTCATCCTTGCCGATTCCAGCTATCAGGTGAAACGCTGCGAACTCACCATCCCCAAAAAGAGCGACGTGAACTTTGTAGAGAACCTGAGAGTGATACAAGAGTTCCACCAGTTGCCCGACAGCACATGGGTGCTCTCGGTGGATGACATGGTGACTGAACTGAAGATAGCCAGTTTTTTACAGAAAGCCATCGTGATACGCACAACAAGGCTCACCGACTATGCCTTTGACCCCCTGCCCAAACAACTGTTCAAGGGCAAGGCACGAGAGGTGAAGGAGGCTGATGCCATGATGCGCGATGAGGCTTTCTGGAACAAATACCGACAGGTGAGCCTGACCAAGAGCGAGAGCAAAATGGATGCCTTCGTGCACAATCTGGAACAAATCAAGGGCTTCAAATACATCATCTTCGTGGCCAAGGCATTCATAGAGAACTTTGTGGAACTGGGCAATCCCAGCAAGGTGGACTTAGGACCTATCAACACCACCTTTACCAGCAACAAGGTCGATGGATTCCGCACCCGTGTCAGTGCCCAGTCCACCGCCTTCCTCAACAAGCATTGGTTCTTCAGTGGCTATTACGCCCACGGATGGAAGAGCAAGCGAGAGTATTACAAGGGCAGTCTTATCTATTCGTTCAATAAGAAGGAGTACCTGCCGCGCGAGTTCCCCAAACGCCCGCTTACCCTTACCTCAACCTATGACGTGTGCTCCATGTCAGACAAGTTTATGCGCACCGACAAGGACAACGTGTTCACATCGTTCAAGTGGACAGAGGTGGACAAGATGATGTTCTACAACCGACAGGAACTGGTGTTTGAAAGAGAAGAAGACTGGGGCTTCAAAACCACCCTGGGATTGAAGGTGGAAGAGAACGAAGCCTGCGGCAACCTGCGCTTCACTCCACTGAGCAAGAACATCATGCCCACTGCAGAGGCTGGCTCTGCCCATCTGCTGCAACAGCCCACGGTGAGGATGCGCACCACAGAACTGCGTGCCGAACTGCGCTTTGCACCCGGAGAAACCTTTATCAATACCAAGCAGCGCCGACTGAAGATAAACCTCGATGCGCCAGTGTTCACCGTGTCGCACACCGTGGGACTGAAGAACGTGCTGGGAGGTGACTATAATTTCCAATATTCCGAGGCAAGTATCTACAAAAGATTCTGGATGAACAGCTGGGGAAAGATTGACTGCTATGTGCGAGGAGGAATACAGTGGAGCAAGGTGCCCTTCCCACTGCTCTGTATGCCAGCCACCAACCTGTCGTACATCATGCAAGACCAGACCTTCCAGCTCATCAACGATATGGAGTTTCTCAACGACCGCTTTGTCAGCGCCGATGTGAGTTGGGATTTCAACGGCAAACTCTTCAACCGTATTCCACTCATCAAGAAACTCAAATGGCGTGAGTATGTGGCAGTGAAATGCCTGTGGGGCGACCTCTCTGACAAGAACAACCCCTATCTGCCGCAGAATGTCAACTCTGATGTGCTGATGCTCTTCCCCGAGACCTCGCATCTGATGGACCCCAAACAGCCCTACGTGGAGTTGGCAGTGGGCATACACAATATCTTCAAGATAGTGCATGTGGAGTATGCACGCCGTCTCAACTACCTGGGACTGCCCACCGCCCACCGCGACGGCATCAGGTTTATGATAAGAATGACGTTCTGAGGCTTATGTCTGAGAGCGCAAAGAAAAAAAGAGAAGAATATGAAATATGGAATTATCGCTGCTGGCGAGGGAAGCCGACTGGCTGCCGAGGGGGTGAAAGCCCCAAAGCCGCTTGTGGAGGTTGGTGGGCAACCACTGATAGACCGCCTTCTCGATGTGTTTGTGCGCCACGATGCCCAGCAGATAGCCGTGATATGCAACGACCTGCATCCTGAGGTGTATGCCCATCTGCAGCAGTTGCAGCGTGAGGGATTGTATGGCACCCCACTGCCTCTGCATGTGGTGGTGAAAACAACCCCCAGTTCCATGCACAGCTTCTATGAGTTGAGCAAGGTGCTGGGCGAGGGGATGTTCTGTGTCACCACCG
>CALZNR010000286.1 GCA_945827565.1 uncultured Prevotella sp. | reverse complement strand
ACGTACAAGAATGTGTTGATGGAATGGGAGAACACCATTTCATTACAGGTGAGCAAATACATCAGTGCAAACATATTCCTATACCCTCGATTTGATGACTCTACCAAAAGAGATGAGGATTATGGCTATTTCCAATTCAATGAATATAGCTCCTTGGGCTTCGCCTATTCGTTTTAGTAGGCAGTTTAACCGACAATATAGCACAAACAAGAAGAAACAACCCCTGTAATTGACAAACAATACAAGAATAATGAAAAATTTTTTACATTCCAGTAGGGTTACATTGGCTTCCATTCTTATAGGAAACCTTCTAATTCTGTCATGCTCAAATGAAAATGATGTTCTCCCTTCTGATGACAAGTCCGCATCTAAGACCGCAATGTCCTTTAGTACCGTACCAGAGGTTATTGCTCCCAAAAATCCGCTGCAATCAAATGTGTTTCCAGAAACAAGAACCTCTTACGTGCCCGAAACCAAGGAAGTATATTGGCAAGCAGGAGATCAAATGAGTGTATATGATGGCTATGACAATAATCAGTTTTCATTGATTGATGGTGAAGGTTCTACCTCTGCCACCTTCAGTGGCACTGCAGCCGTTTCCTCTACGTACTACGCAGTATATCCTTATCAAGTGTCTTCAACCTGTGAAAATGGATTGGTAAGCAACGTAGTGTTGCCAACCCAACAGGTGGCTGTAGCAGGAGGCTTTGATCCTGCAGCTGCATTGATGATGGCAAAAAGTTCTGACTCGTCTATAGAATTTAAAAATGCAGTAGGCTACGTGAAAGTGACACCTACGTTTGATTGTCAAAGCATTAGAATAAGTGTAGCGGATACAGATGAAACAAAACTATCGGGCACAGGAAGTTTAAACTACAATGATGGTAAGCCATTTATGGATTTTGCTGCTTCTGCTGACGCTCAGTCCTATGTACAATTGAACGCCCCTAAAGATGGAGTTATTGCTGGTGGAAACAGCTACATGATTGCAGTTCCAGCAGGTACACTGCAACAGTTGTGGCGTATATCTTTCACCGTCAATAACGGAAAAACGGAGGAGTTTGTACGTGTAGGCACCAAACAGATTGAATTTAAGAGAAACACCATTGTCAATTTAGGAAGTTTCGATACAAATGCAAGCTACTGGTATGATGCAGGGCGAGGCTATAAAGTGAATTCAAAACAAGAAGTAGATTTAGGAGTGACAGTCCAAATCAATGGAGACACTTACAAGATTCTGTTTGCCAAAGGCAATCTTACATCAGATGGCATTACAAGTGCAGAAACTGATTTTGGAGACTACTTCGCGTGGGGAGCCACCGAGCCATGGTACACCAGTTACACTTACTCCTCCTCAACAGGCATTGCCGTAGATTCATGGAAAACAGGCAAAAACAAAGGATATCAATGGGATTGTGCGCCATACAAACATGCAACGATGAGTAATAATTACATAAAATACACATCCACAGACAAATTGAAACAATTGGAGAAGCAGGATGATGCAGCCTCTGTTATATTAGGCGGAGATTGGATGATACCTTCCATAGATGTTTGGCAAGCATTGAAGGAGGCAGATAATAGCACCGTAAAATGGAGCACTAAGTATGAGACTTTGAACGGTGTCAAGGGAATAAAGGTGAGTTGTAAAGAAAATACTGACCAGTTTATATTCTTACCTGCAGCAGGCTGGTTTAACGGTACTACATGTCACAACTCAAACTCTACATCCAATTCTTCTTTATACATGTTCTATTGGTCCTCCACATTGTACGATGATAAAAATGCGTGTTATTTAAGAAAAGATGGTTCTTCATTGACATTAGACAGAAATCACTATCGTTGCTACGGCTTTATGGTTCGCCCCGTAAGATTGGTGAAGGTTGAAAGTGGTTCTTAACGCAAGAGACGTTTCGTGGCGAAAATATGGGAAATATGGCATTTGTCAAATAGCATTGCAATGCACAAGCATCCTAACACACTAAGAACAACGGTGAAAAGGGTGTGACATATTCCAGTTTCGTCAAAGTTGAACCACACCAGATAGAATTTTGATACCAGGGTAAACAAGGGATGGAACAGATATATCGGCAACGTGTTCCTCCCTACATACCCTGTTATCGTTTTCCAAGATGAGGGTAAATTGCAGTAACACCAAGACAAAAAACTGAAGAAAAAGAATGGAAGTACCATACATAGCCACTTACTCCACAGCGATTGTTGGCAGAGCAATAACAGAAATGGAAGAATGGCAAACGGGGTGGAGCAGAAGGCTTTTTGAAATTCTATTCTGTTTTGGCGCAACACTACACCTATAAAGTAGAGCGTTGCATCCCCATATCCTGGAAGAGGAAGCAAATAAGACAAAAGATAAATTGCTATGGCAAACAAGGAAAGCCGTGATGCCAAAGACAGCCTTCTGCCCAAAGTAAAAACGGCATAATAGGCAATTCCATAGACTATCATGTCATAAAGGAACCAATAAGGTCCAACAGAAGAGATAAAGATCTTGTCAGTAAGCGCCTGCAAACTCAGTTCTTCCAATCCGTCCCGTACTGGAAGGTAAAGGGACAAAAGGGAAAAAGTGGTTACCATCAGTGCATAAGGAACAAAGATTCGGGCAATGTATTTGGTAAACTCTGCCAGTGTTTTCTCTATGTTCACCAAATAACCTGTAATCAATAGAAATGCAGGCATAAAGAAAGTGAACAGTGCAGATTTTAGCAGCGGATACAAATTGCCAAAATGTACAATGTGAACCATTATTACAATGGCAATCAGCACACAGCGAATGAAATCTATTTCGTTATAAGTTTTCTTCATAATTATCCAACGTTTTTTTTGTTTTTCAAAATTTTGTCGTACCTTTGCAACGCTTAAAGGAAAGTTGGCAGAGTGACCGAATGCGCTGGACTCGAAATCCGGTATACT
>CALZNR010000285.1 GCA_945827565.1 uncultured Prevotella sp. | reverse complement strand
GATTTCTGCCTGTCTCGTGGGCTCGGAGATGTGTATAAGAGACAGGGCTGATGGTTACCGTGATATTGCCGTCTGCCACTGCGCTATCTATGCCGGTGGCTGCCGTTGCCACCACCACAGCGTCGCTCATTATCTCACCGGCGGCAGTATATTCGGCGCTCACCCTATATTTCAGGTAGTGGTCGCTGTAGGCCTTGGTGTCGTAATACTGCGTGGCAGTAACAGTTTCTTCGTTGATTCGCTCACCGTTGCGGTAGATGTTATAGCCCTTCAGCACGTTCTTCACCGAGGTGGCTGTAGTGTTCAGGGCTTTTGTTTTCAGCGTGGGTGTGCCATCAACCTTGGTGCTCTTGGCTGCTGTGATGATGGCAGGTGCAAAGGCGGGTGTGCTCTGTGCTGCGCCACCTTGCTCTTCGGTATAGGGGCTCAGTCCCACCGAGATATTCCAGTTGCCGTCAATGCCCGTGTCAGAGCTGCCCAGCGTGGTCCATGTGTTGCCGTCGGTAGAGTAGAGGTCGCCCAGTCCGCTCACGGCAGGTCCGGCGTCATATCCCAGTGGCACGGTATTCTCATTGTGCTCCACATACACAGCCACCTTCAGGTCTTTCTGCACGTTCAGCATGATGGGCTTGTTCAGGTGGATGGTGTTGAACGACAGTTGATATACCTTGGGCACATACTGCTGGTAAATCAGTTCGTTGCCCTCATACACCAGCACATAGAGTGCGTCGGGCACCTGATTGATAAACACCTCCACATCGGTAATCGCCAGCTTGTCGTAGTTCTTCAGGTCGGTACTCAGCCATCTCACGGCAGCAAAGAAGCCGCCGCCGCTGGGCATACCTCCTGCATCGGCGCAGTTGCCATCGTGCCAGCGCAGATAGATAGGCTCATCAATGGCAGGGCGTTGCCATGACAGTTGCACGTGGTCGTCTTTATCCAGCGTGGCCTTCAGTCCTGTCACGGGCATACTCTTGCAGTCATAGTTCAGGTCGATGACTGCCTCGTCGCTCAGTTCACTCTCTGCAGAGAGCATGGTGATGAGCTTCACCTGATAGGTGTAGCGGTCGGGCACCAGATTACGGTCGGTGTAGCTCACCTCGGTAATCAGTTGGTCGTTGAGTTTCTTGCCGTTGCGATACACGTCGTAGCCATATACCTTCTGTGCGGGAGTGGTGGCGTAGAGGCGCAGTGCATCAATGAGCAGTGGTTGTGCTCCGGCAGCCTTGCGCAGGGCGATGTACTGTGTGCCCTCGGGCAGTTGACAAGTCTTGTCGCTCCATGTCTCTTCGGTAGAGAGATAGGTGAGTGGCACGAAGTTGGCCTGATGGTCATCCGTGGTGGAGTAGAGCACTTGCAGTTGCGGTGAGGTCAGGCGTTCGTTCATGTTGCGCATAGCCATTTGCACACAACTTATTCCCGCAGTGGGGATAACAAGTGTGGCTTCGTCTGTCATGGCAGCCATCATGGCTTGGTTGCCATCGTATGCAGCGGTGTCGGTCACCATCCACTTGCTGTTGGTCCAGCCCTCTGCGCTCACGGCAGTGCCCAGTGTCATGCCCTCAAAGTCTTGTGCAGTGGCGGCACCGTCGTAGCGGTAGGGGTTGGCAAAGGAGATTTGCACATTGTAGCCCGAGTTCATCTGTACAGCCTTCACGTGTGTGGGTTTGCGAGCCTCGTCGGGTGGCAGAATGGTGGCCTGCACAGGTGCCGACAGTGCCGATGTCTCGTTGTCTATATACACCGTTTGCACCTGATAGGAGTAGGTGCCAGGTGTTTGTATCTGTTCTTCAAAGTAGCGGTTGGTCAGTACCTTGCTGTTCAGCAGGGTGCCGTCGCGATAGATGTTATAGCCTTCAACGCCAGCCACACTGCTTGCCTGTAGGAACACGAAGCGTGTTTTGCCCGACTTCCTCTGCAGGGCCAGTGCCAGCAGTTGGGTGCCGTTGCCATTGTCTATGACCGAAGCTCCGCCAGCCACGCTTCCCTCTATGTCGGTCAGTTCCAGATACTCATCCAGATCAATGGTAGAGGTGCGCTTACCCGTGGTCAGGTCATATACTCCCAGCGTGTGTGCATTGGCCTTGCCACCCTGTTCAAAGGCGTAGAGTGTGTTGCCCACGCAGGCGGTGCCCGATGCACCCAGCAGAGTGGGTCCGTCGGCCAGTTTGCTTCCGTCGGCAGAGGTGATGATACTTGTCTCCCAGTCGCCCACTACAAAACCACCCTTACCGTTGTTCAGGGCTGCGCTGTAAGTCAGGTGGCGTGCATATTCTGAGATGTCGATGGTTTGCTCCACCTTGCGGGTATCCATGTTCACCTGTTTGATGTTGTTGTCGTTGTCGCTCACATAGAAGTGTGTGCCCGTCCATGCAATGTTACGCACGGCATCCAATCCGTCTATCTGGAAGCGTTCTATCAGGGTGCCGTCCATGCTGTATTTCAGGAAACCGCCGGCCAAACTGAGGTCAGAGGTGTAGATAAACTGGCCGTCAGAGCCGATGGCAATCTCCGAGGCATTGCCCTCAAAGGTGTTCACATACTCGGGCAGTCCCACTTTCACAGTGGCAGGTATCTTGGTCAGGTCGGTCTTCATGGCAGGTGTCTCTGTGGTGGGGTAGTCCCATCTCAGTGCCACGTTGCGGTTCACCGTCACCTGTGTCTCTATCCGTGGGGTGGCAGTGCGTGTATTGATGTTCACGATGTTCACCTTGGCCTCGTTGCTCTTGGCAGACAGGTGGTTGTTGGCATATACCGATGCCACGCTGTAGGTGTGTGTGCCGGGCTGGCTCACCTCATCGCTATAGGTGGTGGCAGTGAGGGGTTGCTCGTTCAGTGCCGTTCCGTTGCGATACACCATATATCCCTCGGGTGCCTTTTCTGCACCAGCATCTGACCCATCCAGCAGCACGCTGATGTTGAAGTTGCCGTTGATGCC
>CALZNR010000284.1 GCA_945827565.1 uncultured Prevotella sp. | reverse complement strand
TCAAACCACACTTGCCGCAGTGCCCTACAATACGCAGCTGGCGGTGAGCACCGTGGTGGATGGCGTGGAGGGTGCGCTGTCAGAGCCATTCCTTTTCAAGAAACAGACGTGGAACAACGTTTTTTTTGACTTCAACTTTGAGTCAACCCTTTTGCAACCCAACGATTATCGCTGCAAATATGCCTGGCCCATCGACCTTGATGGCAGTGGCAGCGTGGATGCCATATTGGTGGATCGCCTGTATCATGGCAGTGGCAGCGAGAACCATAAGTTGCAGGCCTACCTGCTCGATGGCACCTGCTTGTGGACAATAGACATGGGGCCCAATATCAACCTCTGCGCAGGCCAGAACGATATGGTGACGGTTTACGACATCAACTGCGATGGCAAGTGCGAGGTGATAATCAAGAGCAGCGACGGCACACGCTTCTGGGATGCAACCAACAACACTTGGGGAAAATATGCCATGGCAAGCGATGTGGCTGATACCGATGGCGACGGTGTGACAGACTATCGGGAGAGCACCACCAAGAATCCTCCGTTCTATATCTCAGTGGTCGATGCCAAGACAGGTGCCGAGACAGACTGTGCCGAAGTGAAATACGAGGAGTTGACCGATGGCGTGGATCATTACACACGCAACAACAGGGCAGACTATATGGAGAGCGACGACCGCAGGGCTTTTGCCTTCATGGAGGCAAAGTTTGTCATTGCCTACTTTGATGGCGTGCATCCCTCGCTGGGAGTGGAAACCTACAACCGTACCAAAGACAAAACCCACCATTATTATATGATGGCGTGGGGATATGACTGGCAGGAAGGCAAGCCCTCTAACTGGCACCACTACTACACATGGAGCCGCAACGACAAGCAACCTTATCCTGCAGAGTTTCACCAGCTGCGTGTGGCAGATGTGGATGGCGACGGTATTGATGAGATACTTGAGGGAGGCTTTGGTGTCAATCCTGTCAAAGGCATGGTGTATAGTGCCGGCATAGGTCATGGCGACCGCTTTGACGTGAGCGATATAGACCCCGACCGTCCGGGCATGGAGGTGTTTGCCATACAGCAGAGCGACCTGCTGGGACAGGTGCTCTACGATGCTGCCACCGGGGAGCATATCAAGGAATGGTATCTGCCTTCGGTCTATGACGTGGGGCGTGGCAGATGCATTGATGTGGATTCCTCTGTCAAAGGTTACGAGATCTATTCGCTGTTGCCCAACCTCTACGACTGTAAGGGCAATGTGCTCAAAGAGGGTGAAACGCCATTCCCGCAAGAGGCAATATGGTGGGACGGCGACTTGCAGCGAGAACTCATTGGTTCGCCCGGAGGCTCCGACTACGGCACCAATGTGATGATACAGAAGTACGACGGCACCCGACTGATACAATTCTCTAAAGAGAGCGAATGGGCGGTACACTCTGCCACGGCAAACCGTCCGGCCTTCATGGGCGACATCACGGGCGACTGGCGCGAGGAGATTGTCCTGATGAAACAGAATGCGGAGACAAGTACAGGACTGGTGGGCTATGCCACCCATATCCCCTCAGCACATCGGCTCTATACGTTGCAACAAGACCCACATTACAGAATGGACTGCACGGGGCGTGGATATTACCAGGCTCCCAATACCGGCTTCTATCTGGGAGGAGAGATGCCCATGCCACCCCTGCCTCCTGTGGCAAGTGCCCAACTGCGCTGGCAGAATGGAGCCGTATGGGCAAACGGACAGGCAGGATTTACTGATTTTACGCTGTCGGCATCTGGCAACTATACCGATGGCAAGTCGGTGATGTTTGATGTCAGTGGAGCATGTGCTTCACCCATTCTTATACAGAGCGAGGTGTGCCCCTCTGCCGTGTATCTGATGAATCCCAAAGGACACAACTACACGTTTGAGGGTGAGGGAACCATCGCTGGGGAAACCTCTCTGTGGAAGTCGATGCAAGGCACGGCCACCTTTAACATGTCTCTAAACCATACAGGAGTCACTACGGTGAGCGAGGGAACGCTCACCGTCAATGGAAGGATAGCAGGGCCTGTTGCCCTATGTGCCCGTGGTACGCTGTCGGGACTGGCCTCCCTTGCCGATACCATTGTTTTTGAGGGCGCACTGAACTATGAAGGATGCCGCCTGCTGATGGCTGCAATAACCGACTCTATCACCTTTGAGCGCTCACTCACGTTGCCAGGCAATGTGTATGTGGAACTGACGGCAGCAGAGGGAAAATGTGGCAGACTCGTGGTGCAGGGCAGTCTCACGATGAAAGGGAAGAACTTCTTTACAGTCAATGCCGAGCAGCTTGCCGAGGGCGATTATGTGCTGGCCACCTGTGGCGGTCAGTTGAACGTGGATGTGTCTGAGATAGAGATGCGAGGCTTGCTGGGATATAACTACGACCTTGTGGCTGAACCCCACCGCCTGTTGCTGCGTGTCAATGCCTCCAGAGCACCTGCCGCCGATGTGGTGTGGACAGGAGAGCAGGGAAGTGAGTGGAATTTTAAAAACAAGAATTTCGCACTGCATGAAACACCCGTAGCCTTCGTTGCCGGCGATGAGGTGGTGTTTGACGATGCCTCTTCCGTGAGAAATGTGGTGGTCAATGAGATGTTGCCCACATCGGGTATTACCTTCAATGCAAACAGTGGAACCTACTCCTTTACGGGTGCAGGTGGCTTCAGCGGCACTGGTGCACTGGTGAAAAACGGCAAGGGCGAAGTAATTCTCTCGCTCCATGCCAGCAACTATACAGGTGCCACCATCATCAACCAAGGCACACTTACCGTTACCTCGCTCGGTGACGGAGGTACCAACTCCTGTCTGGGAGCAGCATCTGCCGCAGAGGGTGGTTTGCAACTGAATGGAGGAACGCTGAGGGTGAAAGCAGACCTGTCTCTTATACACATCTGACGCTGCCGACGATATGCAGTGTGTA
>CALZNR010000283.1 GCA_945827565.1 uncultured Prevotella sp. | reverse complement strand
CTACAACAGTTTTTTGGGCATTTGCGCCACAAAGTTCTTCAGGTAGAAGGGTTCGTAGTATGCCACATCCTCTGTCTGTCCGTCCAACAGCCGTTTTTCTGCGGGCGCACACATCCACTGCGCCAGGGGCTCTATGCCCTCTATCAGACGGGCGTTCTTATGGGCTATGCTGTCCATACACTTGGCGGCACCATTGCCAAAGAAATACACGGGTGCCTTGTCCAGCCACTCACGGTAGGTCTCTGCCTCCACCACATCGGCAGAGGTGGGGCGCACCACGTGGAGCGAGCGGTCGTAAAGGGTGGCATAGACTTCCATGCGTCGTGCGTCTATCATCGGACAGAGCAGGGCATCCTCTGGCAGTTCCTCCTCGCCCAGCAGCACAGGCACGCACAGCAGTTCGGTGGTGGGCACGCTGAGCAGTTTCAAATCGCGCCCATAGCAGATGCCTTTTGCCATCGACACGCCGATGCGCAAGCCCGTATAGGAGCCGGGACCGCCGCTCACCGCCACAGCATCGAGCTGCAACCCACTGCTATCGACAAAAGCCAGTGCCTCATCTACAAAGGTGCCTAATCTCTCGGCATGGTTAGGACCACTGTGGTCTTCACGGTTGAACACACACAAGCCGTTATGACTAACGGCAACAGAGCACACTCCCGTGCTCGTCTCTATATGTAAAATGCAGGGCATCATGATGCGTTGTTGACAATATCGGGAGCAACTGCCCCCGCTCACATATCTCTTATATTAAGTTGCAAAAGTACTCATTTTTCCGCAAACGGCGGTTTGTTGCATGTTCAAGATGAACCTATTTAGAAGAAATTAACGATTATACCGCTGTTATTGCGAAGGAAAAAGAGGCATGTGCCAATGTAGGACAGAATATATTGGATCATTTTGCTGACGTCAGCAAAATGATCGAGGTTGGCTCTGGTGCTGAGCGTCAGATAGATGACATTATGCTCACCCGCTATGCTTGCTATATGGTCGCACAGAATGGCGATCCAAGAAAGACGGAGATTTCTTTGTGACAGATTGGCTTCGCAATAGAAACACGCTTGAGTTCATTGGAATTTGGGAAAAAGTCTATAACCCTTCTTTTAATTATGGCGAATTCGCCACAATTAAAAGTCAGTCAGGTCTTAATAGATTCAACACGCAGACTTCACGATGACCATCGAGTGCGGAAAGTTCGATGCCATCTTGACGAAAGCCAAGAATAACATCGGAGAAAGGCACTGTGTAATTTGGACGGTCGGATGCAAATCAAGAAGTCAGAAACACAATTTTTCATTCGATTTTCTCTGAAATTCTTTGGAGATATCAAGAAAAAACATCATCTTTGCAAACGTAACAGGGAGTACAGAACTCGTGGTTACGTAAAAATATTCAACAGATATGAGGTTTTACGACAGGAAAGAAGAGCTTGATAAACTGCAAGAAATCAACAGTTTGTCGCAGCAAACGGCAAGAATGGCGGTCATCACAGGGCGCCGCCGAATAGGCAAAACATCGCTGGTGTTAAAGGCATACGAGAACGAGGTAATGCTCTACTTCTTTGTGTCTCGCAAGACAGAAGCAGAACTGTGCCGCGATTTTATGGAAGAGATTACCGAGAAGCTGCATCTGCCTGTTCTTGGCACACCCACACGCTTTGCCGACATCTTTACCTATCTGATGCAGCTGGCAAAGACACGGCACATCATCCTCATGATTGATGAGTTTCAGGAATTTAGAAGAGTCAACAACTCCATCTTCTCGGACATGCAGAAGATATGGGACATCCACAAGACCGATGCCAAGATAAACCTGATACTGTGCGGCTCCATCTATCACCTGATGACAGAGTTGTTTGTTGACAGCAAGGAACCCCTTTACGGCAGGCAGACCGATTTCATCAAGGTGGAGCCCTTCATGCCCAGTGTGCTCAAAGAGATTCTTGCCGACCATCATCCCCACTACACCCACGACGACCTGTTGGCACTCTATATCGCCACTGGCGGTGTGGCAAAGTACGTGGAACTACTGATGGACAGCAACATCCACACAAAAGACGACATACTGCAATCTGTTGTGGCAAAAAATTCCCTATTCATCTACGAGGGAAAGAGTATGCTTATAGAGGAGTTTGGCAAAGACTACGGACGCTATTTCGACATGCTTACTCTCATCTCCACAGGACATAACACCCGAAGCGACATGGAGACGATGCTGCAATGCGAATTATCTGGCTACCTATGCCGCCTTGAGAATGACTACGGACTGATTGTCAAAAACCGCCCCATGCTCAGTGCATCGCAAGGCAAAAACGTGAGATACGCCATCAACGACCAGTTTATCCGTCTGTGGTTCCGCTTCATATACAAGCACAATGCAATGATAGAGGCAAACGCATACGCGCAACTGGCAGACGTTGTGCGCCGTGACTATCCCACATACAGCGGTCGTGCCCTTGAGGAGTATTTCAGATGTAAGATGAGGGAAGAAGGAAAATACAGCCAAATCGGTTCGTGGTGGGACCGCAAAGGAGAGAACGAGATAGACATCATTGCGGTTGACAACACATCACACACCATCACCTTCTTTGAGGTGAAGCGCCAAGAGCAGGCCATTGACCTAAGCATACTCAGGGCAAAAGCCGAAAAATTTATGGAAACAACGGGTCGCTACTCCAAATATCGTAAAGAGTACAAGGGGCTGTCGATGGAAGACATGTAGGCATCAAAAAGTTAAAATACACTAATTTTAAACCCCTAATTATTAAACTGCATATTTATGCAATTTCATTCTGAGCCACTCTAAGTACATTCTGGACTATAGTGAAGCCCAAAGGGAGATCGTGCGTTAGAACGAAAATTTCAAAATACACACTGATTATCAATTAGTTACAAGCCTAAAAATGGCGAATTATTGACCAATATAGTATCAAAGTGACATGAAAACT